>JALVRJ010000143.1 GCA_027031305.1 Hyphomicrobiales bacterium
CATCCTGCTGGACACCATGTTCGACCTGCCCTCCATGGAAGGCGTGGAGGAAGTGGTCATTTCGGCGGAAGTGGTGGAGGGCGAGGCCAAGCCGCTGCTCATCTACGCCGACAAGGACAAGGACGAGAAGAAGGACCCCGTTTCCGCCTGAACGGCGTGAGCAGCATGGGAAACGAAGGGAACACATCGGGGCCGGGTGCCGACGGGGGGCGTCCGGCCCTTTCTCTTCCGCGCGCGTGGACGCGTGGCGGTGCTTCGTGGCGCGAGGCCGCGCGCCATCCGGTGAAAAACCGCTTCGGCACGTCCGTCATGTCTTGTCATGCGGCGCGCCAGGCGTTAGCGCTGTAGGCCATGGCAACCGTGTTCGACAACACCGGCAAGGCGGGGCAGGGCGGTGACGCCGCGCCCGCCCGTGTGCGACATCCGGAAAAGGCCCACCGCCCGGACCAGCCCGTGATGCGCAAGCCGGCCTGGATTCGTGTCAGGGCCCCCCTGTCGAGGGCCCATGCCGAAACGCGCGGCATCGTCGCCCGCCATGGGCTCGCCACCGTGTGCGAGGAAGCCGCCTGCCCGAACATCGGCGAATGCTGGGCGCAAGGGCACGCCACCTTCATGATCCTTGGCGAGGTCTGCACCCGCGCCTGCGCCTTTTGCAACGTCGCCACCGGCAAGCCCGCGCCGCCACGGCCGGACGAGCCTGAACACGTCGCCGAGGCGGTGGCCCGTATGGAGCTTCGCCACGCCGTCATCACCTCCGTCGACCGCGACGATCTGGCCGATGGCGGCGCCGCCCAGTTCGCCGCCGTCATAATCGCCATCCGCGAACGCGCGCCGGGAACCAGCATCGAGGTCCTCACCCCCGATTTCCGCGGCAAGGCCGGCGCCCTGGAAACCGTGCTGCGCGCCGGCCCGGATGTTTTCAACCACAACCTGGAAACGGTGCCGGGCCTTTATCCCTCCATCCGCCCCGGCGCACGGTATTATCATTCCCTGCGCCTGCTGGAACGCGCGAAGGAGCTGGCCCCGGGCGTCTTCACCAAGTCCGGCATCATGGTCGGTCTTGGCGAAACGCGCGAACAGGTCCTGCAGGTAATGGACGACATGCGCTGCGCCGGGGTGGAGTTCATCACCATCGGCCAATACCTGCAACCCACCCGCAAGCACGCGCCGGTGAGGAAATTCTACACCCCGGAGGAATTCGACGAGCTTGCCGCGGCTGCCCGCGCCAAGGGCTTTCTCATGGTCGCCTCCAGCCCGCTCACCCGCTCCTCTCACAACGCCGGGGCCGATTTCGAGGCCCTCCGCCGCGCCCGCGCGCGAACCGCCTCCGGCGCCTGAGCCGTTCCGTCCGTCCGTATCGCGCCACCACTTTCTTTCTGCGTCCACGGGCCAATTTTGCGTGCGCAGGCACTGGCACAGCCGCGGGGCCTTTGCTATAGAGCGCCCAACTCTTCCGGTCGCGGCGCGGCCCGGGCGCGGGGTTTTTCGCGCTCGTTTCGCCGTTGCGGGCGTGGCGGAACTGGCAGACGCGCAGGATTTAGGTTCCTGTGGGGCAACCCGTGAGGGTTCGACTCCCTCCGCCCGCACCAGTCCGTCCGGTCGTGGTGGCGGCAACCTCGCGGCGATGCCGAAATCCTGAACACTCGGGGAAATCTACTGGATATTGGAACCATGGACATCAGCGAACTGAAAAACGAAGGTCTGGCGCGCGAAGTGCGCGTGGTGGTGCCGGCGGCCGAGCTGGCCGAAAAGGTGGACGCGAAACTGGCCGAGCTGCAAAAGGACGCCCAGATGCCGGGCTTTCGCAAGGGCAAGGTGCCCATCGCCCATCTGCGCCGCCTCTATGGCAGGCAGATCAAGGCCGAGGTGGTGGAACAGGCCATGCGCGAGGCCATCGAGAAGGCGCTGGCGGAGCGCGACGAGCGTGCCGCCTACGAGCCGGAGGTGGAGCTGGAGGGCGGCGAGGAGGCCGGCCGCAAGATCATCGAGGAAGACGCCGACCTCGCCTTCGTCATGAAATACGAGGTCATGCCCGAGGTGGAAACACCCGAGGACTTCTCCGACATCGAGGTCACCCGCTACAAGGTCAGGATCGCCGATGACGAAGTGGACGAGGCAGTAAACAAGATCGCCGCCCAGTTCCGCGACTACGAGGAAAAACCCGAAGACGCGGCGGCGGAAGAAGGCGACCGGCTGGTCATTTCCTTCGTCGGCCGCATCGACGGCGAGGAATTCGAGGGCGGCTCGGCCGAGAACGTGCCGCTGGAGCTCGGCTCCGGCCGCTTCATCCACGGTTTCGAGGACCAGCTCATTGGCGCGAAGGCGGGCGAGGAGCGCGTCGTCAAGGTTACCTTCCCCGAGGACTATGGCGTCGAGAAGCTGGCGGGCAAGGAGGCCGAGTTCACCGTCAAGGTGGAAAAGGTCGAGGCTCCGGCCGAGCAGAAGATCGACGACGATTTCGCCGGAAAGCTGGGCTTCGAATCCCTGGACGCCCTGAGGGAAAAGGTGCGCGAGCAGCTGGCCGCCGAATACGAGGAAGCCGCCCGCGCCCACCTGAAGCAGGAAGTGCTGGACGCGCTGGACGAGCGCTTCGACTTCCCCGTGCCGGAAAAGCTGGTGGAGGCCGAATTCGATCACATCTGGCGCGCCGCCACCGAGCAGATGAAGCAGGAAGGCAAGACCTTCGAGGACGAGGGCACCACCGAGGAAGAGGCGAGGAAGGAATACCGCGAGATCGCCGAGCGCCGGGTGCGCCTGGGCCTGCTCATTGGCGCCATCGGCGCCAAGGCCGGTGTCGACGTGACCAACGAGGAGCTGCAACAGGCGCTCATTGCCAAGGCCCAGCAATATCCGGGTCAGGAACAGCAGGTCATCGAATTCTACCAGAAGACGCCGGAAGCCCTGGTCGAGCTGCGCGCCCCCATCTTCGAGGCCAAGGTCATCGACCACATCCTCGAATCGGCGAAAGTGTCCGAAAGGGAAGTGACGCCCGAGGAATTGCGGAAAATGCTGGAAGAGGAAGAGGCGGAGGAAGAAAAGGCTTCTCCACAGACGGAAGAAACCGAATCCGGCGCGAAGGACTGACCGCCGATACGGCGGTGGACGAGACGAACGCCTAATGCCAGGTTGCGTAATGTCTGACCGGTGAAACTGCCGCGCCCCCACCCAAGCCCTTGTCTTTCATGACTGGGGTTGGGAGGGGGCGCGGGGTTTCTGCGTGGTTCTTTACACATTCGGTATAACGACCGACCGGTCACCAACTTCGGTGGCCGGTTTTTTCGTTCGAGCCAAGGAAAGATCAGAAATATACCCTGAGGATATGCTTGACATAGGCCTGATAGATGTTGACGGCCGTTTCCAGTCCCCCGAGGGAAACGATGATCACCACCCCAAGATAGATATTGGTGACGTAGGACGGTGGCGGCACCTTCGCCCGGCGGACCTTTTCCTTGTAGAGAAGATAGAGCTTGACCAGGATGAAAAGTGCCGTCACCACCAGCAGTTGCAGGTAGATGGGTGGTGTTCCTGTGTGCAGCGCCAGCGCGATGTCGTGTTGCAGCTTGTTCCAGAGGCTGTTCATGCTTCTCTCGTCACGCAAGGAATGAACGCGCGGCCAGGCGCACGAAGACGATCTTGCCGGTTCACGCCAGCATTGTGCCAGGCGGAGGTTATGAAACGGCTAATGGAATTTCCTTGCGCCGGTCCGACAGTGAATGGAGCGCTGGCTCAAGATACTTCAGGGACGGCGCGGACGGCACATGGCGGCATATTGAAAGCCATGCAGGCGCAGCGCCCATTGCAGTCCCACGATGGCCCCCTTTGCCGGCCGCAGCAGCGCCGCCGTCGCCACTGCCCATAGTCCACCCCACGCCCACAGCGGCCATGCAAGCCCCGCCACATGCGCAAGCGACATCAACAGGGCCACCAGTTGCAGCGCCACGAAGGCGGCGACCGGCAGGCTGATGCGGTTGGCACGGTGATGATACAGCTCTTCGTCGCAGCGCGCGCAGGTCTTCACCACCTTCAAACCCGATGCATAAAGGGCGGCTTCGCCACAGGCCGGACAAACCCCGCGCAACCCGCGCAACATGGCCGGCAGCCAGGGACGACGCAAGGCCGGGTTGCGCGGCCTTGTCCCGCCGGGGCGCGACTGCCGCGGCAAGTATCGTGTGGAAGCCTTGCTCATGGTCCGATCGTATTCCATTCCAAGCCGAAACCGTCTCCCGTCTCCGGCCGTTCCCTCACCTCGGTGGCCAGCGCTCCGGCGTCCTTCCCGTCCGCCGCGATTCTTCCGCGCCTGTCATGACGATATTCAAGATTTCCGGCGGCAATCGGGAAAGTCCACTATCTGACGCGCGACACAATGCCGCCCCGCTTCCATAGAAAGTGCCGAAAATTCAGGCACGCACGCGCCCCACGGCCGTCCGCGCCGGCCGCCATGGCATCCGCGCGAGCGCCCGCGCGTGGGGGCGGGTCCTTGCCACGCCGGTCATGGGGCCTTTCCCTTACAGGAAGATCTTGCGCAGCCGGGCCAGGATGTCTTCCAGCAATGGCCGGCTGGCGGCGGCGACGATCGAGCGCCGCTCCAGCATGTTGGCCGGTGGGGCCGCCTGTTCCAGCGCCTCGTCCAGCAACACGACCACGCCCCCCGCCGCCCGTATCATGGCCGCGCCGGCCAGCCAGCTTTCCGCCGTTAGCCGCGCCCGGATGTCGACGTGGGCGTCCATCTGCCCGCACGCCACCGCCAGCAGGGCGGCGGAGCACGACCCCGTGGCGCGCACGCCGTGCGCCGTCTGGATCACTTCCGCCAGTGGCAGACCTGGCGCGAAATGGTCCAGCTCCACCGAGATCATGGCTTCTTCCAGCCGTTCCACCGTCGACACCCGCAGCGCCTCGCTCCCTTCGCGCCATTCTGCGCGGGCGCCTTGGCCATCGGCCACGAAGGTGACTTGCGCCCCCGCCAGCTGGCGGATGAGCGCGGCGCGCACCGTGGCCGGCGTCAGCGGACCGGCCGGCGGCACGGCGGCGCCGCTGAAGGTCGACAAGGCGGAAAAGGGAAGTCCCCTGGCGAAATTGCCACGGCCATCCACCGGATCGATGATCAGCCGCGCCGTCGGCGCCCCACGCCCCAGGCGCACGGGCCGCCCGTCTTCCATCAGCAGCAACAGCGGCAACTGCAATTCTTTCAGCCGGGATTCGATTGCCTCGCGCGCCGCTTCCTCGAAGACCCGTGCCACATCTCCCTCGAACGCCGGTTCTCCCGCGGTGTCGATGCTGGCGTTGGCGGCATTCAGCGCTACGTCCACCAATGCGCGCAGCAGGGACAATTCATCTCCATTCATGGACTTTCCGGCAGACATGCCAATGAGATCCTCCAGGCATTCTCACGTGGGAACATCCCACGTGGAAGGGCAGGCTTCACATCATCTCGCGTTCCATGATTACTCTCCGCGTGCCCGAAGGCATACCGAAAAATGTCAAGTCGAGAGAATGCGTGTCGGCTTGTGCAAGGCGCGGGCCACGGCAAACCAGCCCGCCCCCAAACCAAGCCCTTGTTTTTCATGATTTGGGGGTTGGGCGGGCTGGTTTGCCGTGGCCCGCGCCTTGCACAAGCCGACAC
>JALVRJ010000144.1 GCA_027031305.1 Hyphomicrobiales bacterium
CGGGAATCCGATAGAGTCGGCGCGCGGCGCGCACCGGCGGCGCCTCCCAGGCCCTGGCGGCGGCGATGATACAGGCGGCGAGCTGGGCCATGGGATCGTTGGGCGCGGGGGTGCCGGTTTCCTCCTCGATGAGGGCGGCGTAGCGTTTGGCCACCTGGCGCCAGTGGGGGGCTTGCAGTTCATGATCGTCGATCAGCCCCAGACGCTCCTTGCAGTCTTCCAGGATGTCCTCGAAATGCTCGTGTGGCAGCTGCGCGACGTGGACGCCGTAAGCGTGCAGGAAGCGGCGATGACAGTCCCACAGGAAGGCCGCGTCATGGCCGGCGCGCACGGCCTCGTCGATGAGGGTGGGGGAAAGGCCGATGTCGGTGATGGCGGGCAGCAGGCCGGGGCGGGCGGCGCGAGTGGCGGCGCGCACGGCCAGCAGCAGCGGCTTGCGCGGGTCGCCGAAGCCGGCCCCGTGTTCCTCTTCCAGGCAGGCGATGGCCCGGCGCAGGCGGGCGAGGTCGCCGGCGGTCAGTTCGCCGCGGGCGCGGATGTCGGCGCAGGCGTGGACATCGAGGGTGAAACCGGGCGGCACCGGCAGGCCGATGGCCGTCATTTCGGCCAGGTGCGCGCCCTTGTGCCCGAGCTCGGCGACATCGGCCGCGCCGCCGTCCACACGGCGCCGACAGAAGAAATGGGGGTGAATGCCGCTGTTCCGTGATTCGTCCATGCCGCCGATGCCATCCGTGGTATGCTTCGTTTCATGCCGGCCGGATAGTGACCCGGTTCCGGCCGATTGTCATCCATGGAAGCACGAGCGGGCCCACGCCGCAACGCGCGGGACGGGCACGACCGGGAGAAAACCATCGGGCCGGAACGCGCCATGTCAACGGCGCGTTCAGCGCCGCGCGGCGTTGAAGTTGGTCTTCTTCCTACGGCGCCTGGGGCCCTCGCCGGGGCGCTTGACACGGAAGATCCTGTCGTTCATCGGGGTGTCCATCTGCAATTCGCTGAGCGAGATGGTGGTGCGGCGGCCTTGCCCGTCGACGACGATCCATTGACGCAATGTTCTTTGTTGCGGATCGTAGATCAGTTGCAGGAAGCCGGGCACGGACTTGTCGTTTGCCTTCAGGGTGATGACGAGCAGCCCGTCCTTCTGCTCCACCCGGCGCACCTGGGCGTCGCGCATGAGGTCGACGCGTTCGGCCAGAACCATTTTCAGCGGCGTCTTGGACAGCGGGTAATAGTCCACCTTGTCCCTTGCATTGTTGCGAATGGCCACCCAGGTGCCGTCGGAGACAATGACCAGGGGGTGCGGCGGGGTGTATTCGAAGCGCATTCGCCCCGGCTTGGCGATGAAGAAGCGCCCCGTGGAAACGCGTCCGCGCGGACTGATCTGGGTGAAGCTGCCCTTTAGCGTACGGTAGGAGTTGAAAAATTGCGAAACCTCGCTCACCAGCGCCCTTTCGCGCGCGGTCAGGGCGCTGGCGGGGGCGATGGCGAGAGGAGCGAGGGCGCAGGCGCACAACGCGCCCAATATCCATCTGCGGCCGTGTCGGAAAGTCCGGAATGTGCTGGTCATGATGACTCCATGCCTCGTGCGAAAGGGTCGTGCGGTCGCTTGCGATCGGTTGGCCCGGCGTGGCGGGTGATTCGCCGGCGACCATGACAGCAAAAATGGGCCATTCCTTGAACACGGGGGCGACACGCTGGCGCGTCGGCCCGCCGTTGGGCCTTATACTGGAATACATTAAGAACCACCCACCAC
>JALVRJ010000145.1 GCA_027031305.1 Hyphomicrobiales bacterium
GACGCTCAGGGGATCGCCGCCGCCGACGCGCTCGTGGTGGAGCTGGCGCGGCGGCTGGCGGGGCTGTTGCACGAGGGCGAGACGCTGGCGCGGGTTTCCGGCGATCAGTTCGCCATGGTGGTGGACGCGGAGCGCCACGGCACGCCGCTTTCATTCGTGCGCGAGATTCGTCAGGCGGTGGCCGAGCCGTTCGACCTGAACGGGCAGGAGCTTGGCGTGAGCCTGAGCATCGGCGTGGTGGACCTGGTGGCGGCGATGGCACTGGCGCCGCGCGAGCTGGTGCGGGCGGCGGAAATCGCCCTGTTCGAGGCGCGGCGCGAGGGGCCGGGGCGCGAGGCCTTCTTCACGCCGGACATGCATGGCGAGCACGCGCGCCTGGCACGGCTGGAACAGGAGCTGCGCCGGGCCCTGAAAATGGGCGAGCTGGAAGTGCATTACCAGCCCATCATCTGGCTGGGCGGCCGCTGGCTGGCGGGGTTCGAGGCGCTGGTGCGCTGGCGCCACCCGGAACGCGGACTCATCGGCCCGGAGGAATTCATCGGCCTGGCGGAAGACATCGGCCTGGTGCGCGACATCGGCCACCTGGTGTTGCAGGAATCGGTGCGGCAACTGGCCATCTGGCAACGTTCCTTCCGCACCGAACAACCCTTTTACGTGGCCGTGAACGTGGCCTCCACCGACCTGCTGGACCCGACGCTGGCCGACGAGGTGGCGCAGTTGCTGGCGCGGGAAAACGCCAACCCGGCGGGGCTGCGGCTGGAGGTGACGGAAAGCCTGCTGCTGCGCGACCCGGCCGGGGCGCGGGCAACCTTGCAGCGGCTGGCGGAAATGGGCGTGGGGGTGGTGTGCGACGACTTCGGCACGGGCTATTCGTCGCTCTCGCGGCTGCGCACCCTGCCCTTCGACGCGCTGAAGATCGACCGCAGCTTCCTTTCCTCCGACGATCCGGCGAGCCGCAGCGTGATCGGCGCCATCGTCGGGCTGGCGCACGGCCTTTCCATGCACGTGGTGGCGGAAGGCGTGGAAGAGTCATGGCAACTGGCGCTGCTGGAAGAGCTGGCCTGCGACATGGCGCAAGGCTACCTTATCGCGCCGGCGCTGGACGCCACCACCATCCTGCACTTCATGACCGAGGCGCGGCGCATCGCCCCGTTCACCGGGCGGCTGGCGGCGCTGAGCCACATTCTGCTGAATCCGGAGGTGGCCCCGCCCCTGCCCGAAAGCGTGGGCAAACCGCAACTGCCGCCGAAGCGGCCACCGGCATCGCCGCCACGCGAACGGACGCCACGGGGAGGCGCCGCGCCAAAAGCGCCGGAGCCGGCCAATGACGTGGTGGGCGAGGCGGGCGCCGACGTCTCCTCCGACGAGACAGAGGAAGAGGTGCGGCACGGGACGGACGCCAGGGATGACGCGCCCGCCGTTGCGGACGCCGACGGGGAGACGAAGGAAGGGCATTCCAACCACACGGCGGCGGAATAACCAGCCACATCCAGAAGGCCGCTCACCCTTGCCCGCGCCGGGGGGGGTGTGGCAAACACGCCGCATGACATCGGGCGGGCCGGGCCGGTGTCCGATCCGCCCGCATCCAATTGGACCTGGGACACATGCATTACCTTTCCACCCGTGGCGGCGACGCGAACCGCACTTTCGAGGACGTGCTGCTGGCCGGGCTGGCCCCGGACGGCGGGCTTTACGTGCCCGAGCATTGGCCGGCGTTCCCGAAGGAAGAATGGCGCGGCTTGCGCAACCTTTCCTGGGGCGGCGTGGCGGCCATGGTCATGAAGCCGTTCGTCGGCGACTTCCTGACCGGACAGGAGCTGCACGCACTGGTGGAGGGCGCGCAGGCAACCTTTCACCACGCCGCCACGACGCCGCTGAAACAGCTGGACGACGCGCTGTTCCTGCTGGAGCTGTTCCACGGGCCGACACTGGCCTTCAAGGACGTGGCCATGCAGATCCTGGCGCGGATGATGGACATCGCGCTGATGCGGCGCGAGGCGCACGTAACCATCATCGGCGCCACCTCGGGCGACACCGGCTCGGCGGCCATCGAGGCCTTTCGCCACAGCAGCCGGGCGCGCATCTTCATCCTGCATCCGCACGAGCGCGTCTCGGCCATCCAGCGCCGGCAGATGACCACCGTCGATGCCCCCAACGTGTTCAACATCGCCATCGAGGGCGACTTCGACGACTGCCAGCGGCTGGTGAAGCAGATGTTCAACGACGCGCCGTTCCGCGAAAGGATGCGGCTGGCGGGGGTGAACTCCATCAACTGGGGGCGGATTCTCGCGCAGGTGATCTATTACGCCACCTCGGCGCTGGCGCTGGGGGCGCCGGACCGCTCGCTGTGCTACGTGGTGCCGACGGGCAACTTCGGCGACATCTTCGCCGGCTACGTGGCGCGCAAGATGGGCCTGCCCATCGACCGGCTGGTGGTGGCGACCAACGTCAACGACATCCTGCACCGGGCGCTGACGACGGGGCGCTATGAAACCGGCGAGGTTACGCCCACCAGCAGCCCCAGCATGGACATCCAGGTGTCGTCGAACTTCGAGCGGTTGCTGTTCGACGCGCTGGAGCGCGATCCCGGGCGGTTGAAGGCGCTGATGGACCAGCTGACGCAGTCGGGCGGCTTCGGCATCCCGGAGGAGGCGCTGGCCTACATCGGGCAACTGTTCAAGTCAGGCCGGGCGAGCGAGGAGGACGTGCTGGACACCATCCGACGCACATACGAGGAGACGGGCGAGATCGTCGATCCGCACACGGCGGTGGGGCTGGCGGTGGCGCGCGCGCACGCGGGGCGGGCGCACATGACCGTGTCGCTGGCCACCGCGCACCCGGCGAAGTTCCCCGAGGCGGTGAAGGCCGCCACCGGCGTGCATCCCGCCCTGCCGCCGCATCTTGCGCACATCATGGAACTGGAGGAACGCTTCGAGGTGTTGCCGGCGGATCTCGCGGCGGTGGAGACCTTCATCGCCAGCCATGCGCAACGGGGGTGAGCGGACATCATGAGCGTGCGTGTTTCCACTCTGCCAAACGGGCTGACCGTCATCAGCCACGACCTGGAGCACCTGGAAACGGTGGCGCTGGGGCTGTGGGTGTGGGCCGGGTCGCGCGACGAGCGCAAGGACGAGGCGGGCCTGGCGCATTTCCTCGAGCACATGGCCTTCAAGGGTACGAAGCGGCGCTCGGCCTACGAGATCGTCGCCGCCATCGAGGACAGGGGCGGCGACCTGAACGCCACCACCACCGCCGAATACACCGGCTACACGGCGCATGTTCTGGCGGACGACTGGGCGGTGGCGCTGGACGTGATCGCCGACATCGTGTGCGAGCCGGTATTCGACCCGCACGAGATGGAACGCGAGCGCGGGGTGATCCTGCAGGAAATCGCCGCCGCCAACGACGACCCGGAGGACGTGGCCTTCAACCAGGCCGACCGGCTGGCCTTTCTTGACCATCCCCTGGGGCGGCCGATCCTGGGCACGCCGGAGGTGGTCACGCGGCTGACGCCGGAGGATCTGGCGGCCTTTCGCGCGCGGCATTACGGGGCGCGGCGGATGGTGCTGACGGCGGCGGGGAGAATCGACCACGAGGCCCTGCTGGACGAGGCCGGGCGGCTTCTGTCTTCCATCCCGGCGGGACACGCGGCACGGCGGGAGAGGCCCATTTTCCACCCCGGCGAGGCGGCCACCAGCCGGCCGCAGGACCAGGCGCACATCGTGCTGGCTTGGCCGTTCCCGGGCTACCGGGACGACGCCATCTGGACGGCCATCATGCTGTCTTCCATTCTCGGCGGCGGAATGTCGTCGCGGCTGTTCCAGGAACTGCGGGAAAAACGCGGACTTTGCTATTCCACCTACAGCTACCGCACCAGCTTCGCCGACGCCGGGGCGCTCTACCTGTATGCCGCCACCGCGCCACAAAGGGCGGAGGAAGCGAGCGCGCTGATGCTGAAGGTGGCGCGGGAGCTGCGAGAGGACATCCGTCCGCAAGAGCTGGCGCGGGCGCAGGCGCAGGCACGGGCGGCACTGGTGATGGAGCTGGAGAGCGCCTCGGCCCGCTGCGGCCAGCTGGCGCGGCAGTTCTTCGCCTGGAAGCGCGTGCGGCCATTGCGCGAGTTTGCCGACATCATCGCCGCGATCACGGCGAAAGAGGTGCGGGCGCTGGCGGCGGAGGTGTTCGCCGCCGATCACGTGCGCTCGCTGGTTCTGCCGGGCGAAGACCCGCACGCGGCGACGGGAGAGGAAGACACGCGGCCGGTGACGCTGCACTGACGTTCGCGGCGACGCCATCGTGGAAGAACCGATTTCATGAAAGAGCCGCCCCTCCTGGAAGGGCGGCCGATCGTTTCGTGTCGTGGAGCACATGGCGGTGCGGCGCATTGTCCGACCAGGAGGCTGGCGCCGGAACGATGGAGCGATGGGCGCTTATACCAGAATGCATAAAGAACCACGCAGAAGCCCCGCGCCCCAACCCAACTCCCAAATCGAAAAACAAGGGCTTGGGTGGGGGCGCGGGACGGTTTTATCAGTCAGTCTTTGCGCAGGTTGGTATTACTTCAGGCTGGAGAGCTTCTTCATGGCGGCGGAGAAGCCCTTCAGGTCCAGCTCCACCGGCAGGCCGACGCCGGGTGCGGCGTAGATGATGAACTTCGCCTTCCTGCCCTTCTTCAGCCTGGCCAGCGTCTCCTTGCGCGCCTGGCCGGTGCTTTCGCAGAAAATCTGGTTGCAACGCGAGAAGGGTACGCGGCTGACGGCCTTGCCGTCCACCTCCAGGGCGATGCCCGTGGGCAGGAACACGCCCAAGGGGGCGCGCAGGTTCACCATGTAGCCGGTGACCTTGCCCTTCTTGTCCTTCACCGCGAGGATGTTGATGATGACGAAAACGTTCTTGCGCTTCGGGTCCCGAGCGGAGGCGGAGACGTAACAGACCTTCTGGGTGACGATCTCGTCGCCCTTTTTCGCCACGGGCAGCTTTTCGCACACCACGCGCCAGGAACCATGGGTGGAGACAATCTCGGGCTTTGGCAGCTTGGCGGCGGCGGGCTGACGGGGAATGGTGCGCGGCGGCTTGCGGCGCGGACCAAAGGGCGTCACCGGCACCGGGGCGCGGTCGGCCTGTTGCGTCCGGGTTCCTTCCTTTTTCGCCTGTTGTGCCAAAGCCGGGAGCACGAGGCCCGCGCCGGCGAAGAAGGCAGCGGTCACGACAGCCAGTGCCGACTTGCCGGCATGTTCCACAATCCAGTTCATGTTGCCGATCATCCCGTCGATTGATGGTTCCTGACGTGAGGCCATGGGCCCCCGCCATGGACACGAATCGTGGCGCCCCCGACCCGTTCCTTATTAGCGCAAGACCGGGAAGGCGCAACAGGGGCAAGGGCATGGCTGGCCGCGCGGCCATCCCGCCTCGACGGTTTCCTGCGCGGGAATTGCGGCCAAAAGCGGGCATGGGCCTGTGGCGCGCGGACAGGCATGATGCTTGACGGCGCTTGACGGCGACGGCGGCGGGGTTCATTCCGCAGGGCATGGCTCGATCCTCGACATCGGCGACGGCGGCGCGCCACGCGCCCTTCGTGCATGGCTCCATCACCCGGCACCTGGTGAG
>JALVRJ010000146.1:0-690 GCA_027031305.1 Hyphomicrobiales bacterium
CATGAAGGGGCTGTCCCAGATAACGGGTTTGCTGTTTCACAACTCATTGAATGTCAAGCACGGCCCTGCGGGCCGCCGCGAAGCGGTTTCATGCTTGACACTCAATGAGTTGTGAAAAAAATGGCAAAGAAGCGCCAATGGCGAAAAATCGCCATTGGCGCTTCTCTCAACCCCTCAAAAATCTTGCTATTCAGATATTGGGAAATCTTCGTGATTTCAATGATGTGAAACGGCATTGAGTGATTTATCCAGGACAGCCCCTTGTGAAAAACAATGGCTTGGGCGGGGGCGCGGGGCAGTCTCACCGGTCAGATATTATGCAATCTGGTATTAACCATGCTTGAATCCTTTTCGCGCATGGTGGCGTCATGAATGACTTCGTGGCCGACATTTTCCGAGGCAAGCGCGTGGCGCTGTTCGGGCTGGGGCGTTCCGGCCTGTCTTGCGCGCGGGCGCTGGCGCGGGGTGGCGCGGAGGTGATGGCCTGGGATGACCGCGAGGCCGGGCGCGCGGCGGCGCGGGAGGCGGGCATTGCCGTTGTCGACCTGCATGATGTGGACTTCGCCTTTGCCGACGCGCTGGTGCTTTCCCCTGGCGTGCCGCTGACGCATCCGCGGCCGCACTGGACGGTGGAAAAGGCGCGCCGCGCGGGCATCGAGATCATTGGCGACACGGAAATCTTCGCCCGGC
>JALVRJ010000146.1:700-1740 GCA_027031305.1 Hyphomicrobiales bacterium
AAGCTGGTGTGCGTTACCGGCACCAACGGCAAGTCCACCACCACCGCCCTCATTGGCCACGTGTTGCGATCCGTCGGGCTGGACGCGGTGGTGGGCGGCAACATCGGCACGGCGGTGTTCGACCTGCCGTCTCCACGGCACGGGCGCATATACGTCATCGAGATGAGTTCGTTCCAGATCGACCTTTCCCCCACCATTCGCCCGGACGTGGCGGTGTTGCTGAACGTCACGCCGGATCATCTCGACCGCCATGGGAGCATGGAGAACTATGCGGCGGTGAAGGCGCGGCTGTTCGCCCACATGGGCGAGGGCGACGTGGCGGTCGTGTCGGTGGACGACGCATGGTGCCGCCGGGCAATCGAGCGGGTGCCGCAAGGCGCGCGGCGCGTGGCCATTTCCGTGAAGGAACGGCTGGAAGAAGGCGTGTGCGCGCCCAACGGCGTGCTGGAAGAGCGGGTGGAAGGGCGCACGGTGAAGGGCATGGACCTTTCCATGGCGCCGGCCCTGAAGGGCGAACACAACTGGCAGAACGCCTGTGCCGCGTGGGCGGCGTGCCGGGCCTTGCGGCTGGATGGCAACATCATCGCTGCGGGGCTGCGCGGTTTTCCCGGCCTGGCGCACCGCATGGAGCAGCTGGAAAGCGTTGCGGGCGTGGCCTTCGTCAACGATTCGAAGGCGACGAACGCGGATGCGGCGGCGCGCTCGCTTTCCAGCTTCGAGGACATCTTCTGGATTGCCGGCGGGCAGGCGAAAAGCGGCGGCATCGAGAGCCTGAAGCCATTGTTCGGGCGGGTGCGCAAGGCTTTCCTCATTGGCCAGGATGCACAAGCGCTGGCGCACACGCTGGTGCGGGCGGGCGTGGAACACGAGATATCGTATGACATGGAAACGACCGTGCGGGCCGCGTTCGAGGCGGCGAAGGCGGCGCGTGAGAAAGGCGCCGCGACACGGCCGGTGGTGCTGCTGGCGCCGGCGTGCGCCTCGTTCGATCAATACCGCTCGTTCGAAGAGCGGGGTGAGCATTTCCGGGTGCTGGTGGA
>JALVRJ010000147.1 GCA_027031305.1 Hyphomicrobiales bacterium
TCAGGCCGGGGCGGCCGTCGCGGCTGGCGGCGGGCTGCCAGATGTAGTCGCCGTTGGCGTCCTTGAACTTGCGGATTTCCGCCTGCGTGCGGCGGTTCATCATCCACACGGCGTTCTGGCGGTAGCCGGACTTCAGCGCATAGACCAGGTCGATGAGCACGTCCGACGGATTGGAGGCTGGAAAGGCGCCATCGACACCGGTCTTCACCCGGCCCAGGTTGCCCCAGCTCCAGCTGGCGTCGTCCACCACCGGCACGGAGAGGAAGCCCTGTGGACGGGAGACACCATCGCCGTTGACGAAGGCGTCCGTCTCCTGTTCGGCAAAGGCCGTGATGACCTCCTCGGCCAGCCACTGGGAGATGTCCACCGCCGCGTCGTCCAGCAGCGTCTGGGTGGCCGCCGGCATGGCATAGAGCTCCATGGCCGGGAAGGAGAGTTCCGCCAGGGTCGGCGTGGCCGTCTGCGGGCGGGCCGCCGTTTCGCCCACCCAGCCGGTGGCGGCGCGGGTAGTGGCGAAGGGCTTGCGGTAGACACCCGCCGAGATGCGGCGGTGGCCGGCGACGGCGCGGATGGGCGAGGCATCGGCCAGCAGGCGCTCGACGGAGCGTTCCAGTTCGTCGTGGGCGAGGTAGCCGCCGTCCGGATCGGAGCCGGCGGAGAGCGCCTTTTCCTCCAGCCGGTGCAGGCGGCTGGCGTCGCCACGGCGGACGTAGGCCTCGAACGCCTGCTTGCGTTCATCGTGGGCGGCGTCGCCCACATGGGCGGTGGTGGCCAGCGGCAGGCGGGCGGCGCGGCGGGCCAGCTCGTTCAGGCGCTTCTCGTGCGCGTCCAGGGCGGCGGAGATGCGGGCCAATTTCTCCTCCAGCAGGGCGTCGGCGGCGCCGCGTGCCTCCACCTCGGCCAGGTGTTCGTCGTTGGTCTCGGTGAAGGCGGCATGCGCGCGAATGAGCTGCTCGTGTTCGGCCTCGGCGGCGTCCGCCGGGGCGATGGAGATCTTCGTCTCCAGGGTTTCGTTGATGTCAGTCATGAATGGTCTCCTCTTTCGGTTCAGGACAGGGCAAGGGCGGGTTTGCGCCGTGTGGAGGCGGAACGGCGGCGCAACGCGGGCAAGGGGTGGATGCGGGCGCTGCGCAGCATGGGAAAGGTGACCAGCGAGATCTCCCACAGCTCCACCTCGTGCAGCAGGCGGGCCTTGCGCAGGCGGTCGCGGCTGGCACGGACGGTGCGGAAGCCGATGGACAGGCCATCGACGGCGCCGATCTTTACCAGCTCGGCGGCCTCGCACCCGGCGGTGCTGGACAGCGCCAGCTGGCCGCGCACGAACAGGCCGCGCTCGTCCTCGCGGATCTCGCGCCAGATGCCGATGGGCCGGCGCACGTCGTGCTGCCACAGCATGCGCACGGCCGCCGCGCCGTGACGCGAGAGTGTGCGTTTGAAGGCGCCGGGCAGGACGATGTCGCCGGCATCGTCGCGCACATGAAAGACGGAAGCATAACCGGCGAACTCGCCGGCCTCGGTGATGCGGAAGGGCATTTTATTCCTGTTTTGTTCTTTTGCGATAAAAGAAAAAACGCGGGAATTTCAGTATCGGGTGTCGTTGCAATGGCGGGCGTCTTCGCCCAGCGCCTCGCGGGGTGGGTAGAAGACGCCGAGGATGCACTCCGGGTTGCGCACGCAGATCTGGGTGTGCGTGTGCTCGCGGATGCAGGCGCCGGGAAAGGCCCAGTCGCCTTCGGTGAACATGCCTTTCACGGTGTCCACGGGGGTGCCATTTCTTTCGAGCAATTTGCAGGTCTTGTTGATGACCGCGCAATCCAGGCGGCGAATGAGGCGATCGTCATCCTCTTCGTGCGCCCTGCTGTTTTCCGGCAGAGGTTCGCCACGCTCGGCATAGTCCCCTTTCAGGGCCAGGTATCCCAGTTTCACGCTTTCGATGCCGGCACTTGTGGTCAGATCCAGGCAATTGCCCAGATTGATGACCGCGCCGACGACGGCGGGGATGAAATCCTTCTGGTGCCGCGCCCTTCTCCGCGCCCATTCGCAGGCGCGGCGCGGGTTCTCCAGCCAGAAATAAATGCCGTGCCCCAGCCAGTCGTAGCTGTTCTCGCTGCGGCGAAACTGCTCCTGACGGCGGATCAGACACTCGGCCACCCGGCCATCACAGCCATGAAAGCCCAGAACAAAGCAGGCGGAAAGGTTATGCATGCTGGCCGGGAGCGATCACTTTTCCTTCTTCGCCTTGTCTGGGAAGAAGTAGGGATTCGGTGTGCCGTCCTCGAAGTAGATGCCGATTTCCTTCAGCGCCTCGAAGGCCTCTTCCTTCGTCTTCGGCCGCTTGAGGTATTCCTCGACGATCTTCTTCATGCGGCGCCCCTCGGGCGTCGTCACCTTGATCTTTTCCAGTTCCTTCAGAAGAGGGTTCATCGGCATCCTCCCGTCGGGCATCCGTCGAGGAAGTCTGGTGACGACATTCTACAGAACGTTCCCGTTACTGGCAACGGGGCGGCATGACAACTTCCTCATGTGCTTCCATCACAAGGTGTCACCATCCGGCAAGGGCGGGTAGCCGAGAGCCGCGCGTTTTTCGTTGATGGTGAGGAAGTCGCTGTCGCGAATCTGGCGCCAGCGGGCCTCGCGTTCGGGCGCGTAGGCCTCCAGCGTGTCCACGTCCGGGGCGAGGCCCAGCTCCTCCGCGCCAAAGGCGGGAGCCAGCCACATGTCCAGGTGCTCGGCCAGGCGGCGGGCCAGCGGCAGCACGGTGGTGCGCCAGAAGGCGCGGTTGGCCTCGGCGAAGTTGCTGTAGGTGTTGTCGCCCGGGATGCCCAGCAGCATGGGCGGCACGCCGAAGGCCAGCGCAATCTCGCGCGCGGCGGCGTGGCGCATCTCGATGTGCTCCATGTCCTTCGGGCTGTGGGAGAGCGGCATCCATTCGAGGCCACCTTCCAGCACCAGCGGGCGACCGGCGTTGTGCGCGCCGGCATAGGCGGTTTCCAGCTCCTCCTTCAGGCGCGCAAACTGCTCTTGGCTGAGGCCGCCGCCCTCGCCGCGGTAGATGAGCGCGCCAGAAGGCCGGGCGGCGTTGTCCAGCAGCGCCTTGCTCCAGGCGGCGGCGGCGTTATGGATGTCCACGGCGCGGGTGCACGCGGCGAAAGGCGAGAGGCCCTCGACATCGGAGAAGGGCGAGAACAGGCGCCAGTGCATGACCGGGGCGATGGGGTCGTCCGGCCCTTGTTTCAGGCGGATGGTGCGGGTGCCCACATCATAATCCCAGGCGACGGGCCAACCGGCATCGTCGGTAATGGTGCGCACGCGTTTGGGGTCCAGCGCGTGCAACTCCACCGGTTCGCCGTCCAGCAGAGTGGCGCGCAGATATCCATTGCCGGCGATGAGGGTGTGGGCGACCAGCGCCTCGATCAATTCGCGGCCCGATTGCAGGGCATTGGGCCGGCGCAGCAGGGTCAGTGCCTTTTGCGCGGCGGTGCGGGGGGCGCGATCTTCGGCGGCGCTCTTCAACGGCACGGCGGCAACGGCACGGGCGATCATCATCACGCAACGGTGGGCCACCGGGTTGGCGGCGAAGCCCTCGCGGGCGTAGGCGTGCGCGTTGCCCGGCGACCATTCGGGCGCCAGCAGCGTGTGCAGCTCGAAGAAGCCGCAAGACGCGCGCGTTTCCAGCGGCGTAGCCTGCTGCATGGAGATGGGCGCGGTTTTCGTGGCGACATCGGGCTGGGCAGGCGCAAGCGCGCGCGCCAGCGCCGCCCGCCAACGGGAGAGGATGGAGGACATGGGCGATCTTCCGACAATCAGTGTTTTGGTGTTCGCCGCCAGTTCAGCCCTGGCGCAGTTTCTCCAAGGCCTCGAGGCAGGCGGTGCGAAGAGCCGGCAACTCCGTTTCGATCACCACGTTGATGACCGGCATGTTCAGGTTGTCGTAGTCATGGCGCAGGTGGTTTCCGATGCCGCGCACACTGTGCCAGGGGAAATCCGGCATCAGTTCTTCGGCAATCCTGTCTAGTTTGCGCGCCGCTTCGCTGATGCGTTGCAGGCAGCGCTCCACGGCATCCAGCACCAGCGCATTCTCTTCCAGTGTCTCACCCGGTGTCTCACCCGGCTTCAGGTGCTTCAGGTGCTCTTCAATACGGTCGATGTTGTCGATGATGTCCTGAAAACGTTTTTCGGGATTGCTAGTCGCCATGGTCAGTGGGTCTTGTCAGAAAGCGGTCAAGCCTTCCCTGTCGATGGCCTCACGCACAGGGGATTTGCGACTTTCACGCATGACCTTGAGATGCACGGGTCGGCCAAGCCGACGAGAAAGCTCTTCTTCCATATCCACAATATCGAACAGGCCAATTTTCGCCCGCTCGCCGGTGAGAAGAGCGATATCCACGTCCGACTCAGGGATATGCGTGCCGCGCGCCACGGAGCCGAACAGCACGGCGTGCTTCACGCCGCGCTCTTTCAGGTCCCGCTCGCGCGCGCGCAGGAGCGTCAGCACACGCTCCGCGAGACTCCGCTTGTTCCTCACCTCGGTCATGGCGACATTGTAGTGGCGATTCAGCCGCTTGTCATCCTCACAGGCTTCTGATGCGCGGTTGTGGCAGCGGGTGCATGAGGGCGGTGATTGCCCAGACGAGGGCATCGGCGCGGTCGGGACTGGCGCCATGCTCGATGATGCGCTCGAAATCCACCAGCTGATCCTCCAGCTCAGGCATGGCGCCGGCATGGTGCACCCTGCCCTGCTCATACAATGCCGCCACCGGCTCGGCGCGCACGGCCTTGCCGCGGCTGGCGCGCACGGGCTTCATGGGCACGTCCGGTGCCAGTTGCCGGATGATGGCCTCCACCATGTCACCGCCCTGGTTCACCTCGGCCACGATGCGGTCGGCCTCGTGCCGCTGATACGCCGCCAGCGCCGCGCGCGCCCAGGTCAGCGGCGCGGCGTTTTCCACGCTGGCGTCTTCCAGCACGTAGAAGCGCCCGTCCGCCGCGCGCCCTGCCACCACGATGCCGCAGCAGGAGCCTTGCGCGCCGGCGGAAGCAGGCGGATCGACGGCCACCACCACGCGCTCCAATGGCGGCACCTGATTGGGCCGCACCCTGCCCGCCTCGATGGCGGCACGGGCGAAAAGGCCGTCCGGCGCATCGTCGATGAACTCGCCGTCAAGCTCCTGCCGGCCCAGGCGGGTGCCGGCATAGCGCGCCTGCATGGCCTCGATGAAACCGGCGCCGAGGTTGGCGGCGTTGTCCGTGGTCTTCGCGTGCGACCGCCACACCTCCGGATCGTCCAGCAGGCGGCGGATCAGCGGTGTCGGCGCGGGTGTGGTGGTGGCCAGCACGCGCGGATGTTCCCCCAGCCGCAGCCCCATCATCAGCATGTCCCAGACCTGTTCGCTTTTCTTCCAGCGCCCGATTTCGTCGCACCAGGCCAGGTGAAATTGCGGGCCGCGTAGGCTGTCCGGCTCGTCCGCCGAGAACAGTTGCGCCAGCGTGCCAGACGGCCAGCGCACCTGGCGTTTCGATGGCTCGAAGGCGGGGCGCAGGCCGCTTGGCCAATTCAATGTCAGCAGGCCGGAA
>JALVRJ010000148.1 GCA_027031305.1 Hyphomicrobiales bacterium
GAAGGCACCATCCTCCACAACGATGCTCTGGCTCATCACGTCGCCTTCCACCTGGGCGCCGGGCGCGCCGTCGCAAACAATCCGAAACCAGGCCTGGAGAACGAAAATCCTTCGTGTGATGGGAAAGGCTGGCAAGTGGCTGACGCTGGTTCTGACGGGCGTGCTCGTGCTGGCGCTGGTGGCGGCGGGCGGGCTGTATTGGCGCCTGCGCCAGGGGCCGGTGCATCTGCCGGCGCTGATGCCCTATGTGCACGAGGCCCTCGACAACGCGGTGGCGAAAGCGGGCATGAAGGTGCGTTTTCGCGATGTGGTGCTGGAGATAGACGAGCATCAGGTGCCGACCATGCGCCTGCGTGACATATCCTTGCGCACCGCCGATGGCCGCCAAGTGGCGGCGGCGCCGCGCGCGGCCCTGAGCTTTTCCGGAAAGGCGTTGCTGGACGGGCGGCTGGTGGCGAAGCGGCTGGACCTGGAAAGGCCCCGGCTGCGGCTGCGGCGTGGCGTGGATGGGTCCTTTTCCATCGATATCGGCATGGATGGGCAAGCCACGGAGAACGCCGGGAGCCCGGCGCCGGATGGTGATGCATTGCTTGCCAGCATCGGCACTCTGCTGCGCCGGGCGGATGCGGCCGGAAAGTCCGATGACGCCGGCGATGACGAGGGGCTCGAGTCGCTGGAAATCAGCGATGCGGAAATCGTATTGATGGATGAAGCGCTGGGGATCCGCTGGCGAGCGCCGGCGGCCGACCTGGTGCTGCGCAGCGTGCCATATGGTTATGCGCTGTTGGCGACCGCGCAAGTGCACGGAGCGGGCAGGCCATGGCGGGTGGAGCTGAGCGCCAGCTGGCGGCGGGAGACGGGGCGCGCCAGCTTGTCCGTGCAGTTGAGAGACGTGCACCTGGCCGACCTGTTGTCCAGCCTGTTCCCGTCGGCGGCGGAGACGTGGAGGCGGCTGCGGCTTCCCCTGTCAGGCCGCCTTGATTTCGAGCTGCAAGAGAATGGGAGCGTGCTGGCGGCCTCGGGGGAGCTCCTGATGGGGCGTGGCGAGATCGCGTTGCCGGAGGTTCTTCCGCAAGCGTTGAAGGTGCGCGAAGGCCTGGTGCTGGCGAGTTACGATTCGACCGGGGGCGCCATCGTCATCAAGAGCGGACGGCTGGTGACCGATCAGGGCACGCTGGAAGTGGCGGGCCTGGTGCGGCCGGTGTCGGCGCCCAATGGCGGCGTGCAGGCGCTCGATCTCGACCTGAACGTGCGCAACGACAGTCCCGTCGCCGGAGCGAAAGGTGGCGGGATGGGCATCGTGCCGTGGCGGCGAGCGGCCCTGAAAATGCGTGTGCATACCCGCCTGGCGCAAGTGGAGATTGGGGATCTTCAGCTGTTCGCGGGTGCTGGCGCGGTGCGGCTTCGCGGCATGTTGCGGGCGGAAGCGGAAGGAGTCGGCATTTATGTCTCCGGCCGGGCGCGGAACATTTCTCACCGTTTGCTGAAGGCCACCTGGCCAAAGAAAATCGGGGCGGGGGCGCGGCAGTGGATCGGCGAGAACGTTCGCGCAGGCACGATCGACAAGGCGACCTTCCGACTTGCGATTCCGGCCAACGTGTTGCGCGCGGCCATCGAGCGGGACCGGCCGATGCCCGAGAAGGTGGCCGATGTGCGTTTTTCCGTGCGTGACGCGCGCTTCACCTACGTCGATGGCTGGCCCGCCATTGCCGGGGCCAGTGGCCGCGGGGTGATGA
>JALVRJ010000149.1 GCA_027031305.1 Hyphomicrobiales bacterium
CTATAAATGGGATTCGGCTGTGGTAGCGGCCCGATGGTGGTGTCGCGCTCCAGGCCGAAGAAGGGCTGGCGCTTGCCGTGCATGGCCGCCAGCAGCTCCGCCATGTGGCGCTCCACGGAGGCACCCATGCCATCGGAGCCGGCGATATAGTCCATCACCAGCAGGTCGGGCTCGGAAAGATGCACATGCGGCACCGGAATTTCCCCTTTCAGCCGCCGCAGCATCCAGCCCTCGATCTCAAGATGGTCGGGGCGGGGGCCCTTGCCATGCTTGGCCACCAGCCTGCGGCCGTCGGCCAGCTCCACCATGTCCAGCGACAGGCCATAACTGCCCGCCAACGGCGCAATGCGCATCACCGGCGAGCCCAGCGCCCGTTCGATGCGGCCGGCGATGTCGCTCATGGACGTTGCCGCCTCCCGTTCATGCCCGCCGTGTCAGCTTCCACGCGGCGGGCATGGCCAGCGCCACGATGACAAGCTTGAGGAGATCACCCAGGACGAACGGCACAAGGCCAAAGGCCAGCGCCTTCTCCGCGCCGACGAACTGCGCCAGCCACGCCAGCCCCGGCGCATAGAGCGCGGTCAGCCCGACCAGCCCGGCGATGAACAGCTTCAGCGGATGGCGGCTGAAGCCCCTGTCGGCCAGCCAGCCCACCACCGCGGCCATGAGCAGAAAACCAAGGATGTAACCGCCCGTCGGCCCCATCATGTAGGCCAGCCCAATACCCTTTTCCGGCGTGCCGGCGAATACCGGCAGGCCCAGCGCGCCTTCGGCCACGTAAAGCGCCACCGTCACCAGCCCCAAGCGCGGGCCGAAGGTGGCGGCGATGGCGAACAGCGCCATGACTTGAAGCGTCATCGGCACCGGCCAGAATGGCACCTGCACCTTCGCCGAAAGCCACAGCAGCAGCGATCCGCCAATCACCAGCAACGCCTTCAACGGCCAGCTCGCGGGCGCCGCCAGCGCGCTCATGCGGTTCATGGTCGTGTTCATCGTGCCCAGCTCCTCCTCCAGTGAGACATTGTCGTGGATAGTGGCAGGGGCCGCCCGCCAAGGCAAGCCCCCACGCCCCCATCACGACATCGCCTGGTCGAGGTCGGCGATGAGGTCTTCCGGATCCTCCAGGCCGATGGAGACGCGGATGACCTCCGGCCCGGCGCCGGCCGCGGCCTGCTGCTCTTCCGTCAGTTGCGCGTGCGTGGTGCTGGCCGGGTGGATGATGAGCGAACGCACGTCACCGATGTTGGCCAGATGCGAG
Organism: Hyphomicrobiales bacterium; assembly: GCA_027031305.1. Lineage (GTDB taxonomy): Bacteria > Pseudomonadota > Alphaproteobacteria > Rhizobiales > Aestuariivirgaceae > Thermopetrobacter. The sequence continues at coordinate 1,259 of JALVRJ010000149.1, forward strand.
AACAGCTTCACCGAGTTGACCAGCTTCACCCCGGCGCCAAAGCCGCCCTTCAGGCCAAAAGTGAACACCGCGCCCGCGCCCTTCGGGCAATATTTCCTGTGCAGCTCGTAATAGGGGCTGGAGGTCAGTCCCGAATACTTCACCCACGCCACGCGCTCGTCCTGTTCCAGCCACTCGGCCACGCGCAAGGCGTTGTCGCAATGCCGTTGCATCCGCAACGGCAGCGTCTCCAGCCCCGTCAGCGTCAGGAATGCGTTCAGCGGCGCGATGGCCGGGCCGAGGTCGCGCAGCCCCAGCACCCGCGCGGCGATGGCCAGCGTCATTGGTCCGAACGTTTCATAAAGCTTCAGGCCATTGTAGGACGGGTTCGGCTCGGTCAATACCGGATACTTGTCATCCGCGCTCCAGTCGAAGTTGCCGCCGTCCACGATCATGCCGCCCATGGAGTTGCCATGCCCGTTCATGAACTTGGTGAGCGAGTAGCTGACCACGTTCGCCCCGTGCTCGAAGGGGCGTATGAGGTAGGGCGTGGCCATGGTGTTGTCGACGATGAGCGGCACGTGTGCCTCCTGCGCCACTTTCGCGATGGCCTCGATGTCGACGATCTGTCCGGACGGGTTGGCGATGGATTCGATGAAGATGGCCTTGGTCTTCTCCGACAGCGCCTTGCGGAAACTGTCCGCATCGTCGGCGTCCGCCCACGCGACCTTCCAGCCGAACTGCTTGAAGGAATGGTTGAATTGGTTGACGGAGCCGCCATAGAGCTGGCGCGCGGCGATCAGCTCGTCGCCCGGCTGCATCAGGCAGTGTAGAATGAGCATCTGCGCCGCGTGCCCCGAAGCCGTGGCCAACGCCGCCGTGCCGCCCTCCAGCGCCGCCACCTTGGCCTCCAGCGCCGCTTGCGTGGGGTTCATGATGCGGGTGTAGATGTTGCCGAACTCCTTCAGCGCGAACAGGTTGGCAGCGTGCTCGGCGCTTTCGAACACGTAGGAGGTGGTCTGGTAGATGGGCGTTATGCGCGCGCCGGTGACCGGGTCTGGTTGCTGGCCGGCGTGGATGCACTTGGTGGCGAAGCCGGAAAAGCTGAATTCGTCGTTCATGGCCTTCTCCTCCCTTGGAAGTTTTTCAGGGAGATTGCCGCCCACTTGCCCCGTTGGCAAGGCAAAATCGGTGGAAACGACGCGCCGCGAAGGGTGGGAGAGAGCGGCAAGAAAATCGAACGGAAGCCTGTCAGCCGCGCGCCAGCTCGATCTTCGGGCAACGGTTCATGACCACGGCCATGCCCGCCGCGCGCGCCTTCTCAGCCGCTTCCTCGCTGACGATGCCGAGCTGCATCCAGATCACCTTCGGTTTCCACGGCAGGGCGAGAATCTCGTTCACCAGCTCCGGCACTTGCGCCGGATTGCGGAACACGTCGACCATGTCCACCGGCTGCGGCAGATCTGCGAGCCGGGCGAAAACGGGACGACCGAGAATCTCGCCACCAGCTTGCCCCGGATTGACGGGAAAGACCGCATATCCGCGTTCTTGCAGGAACGCCTGCACCTGATGCGCCGGGCGCGTGGGCTTTGGCGAGGCGCCGACGATGGCAATGCTCCGCACCCGCTCGAGCAGCGCCGCCGGGTCGTTTTCCAGCGACCGCCAGCTTTCCTCCCCGGTGCCGCTCATTCCTCGCCACCTCCACCTTCGAGGAGGTCCAGCTTCTTGCGGTATTGCGGATCCTTCAACAGCTCCAGCACCACCTTGCGGTTATGAACGGAAGGAATGAGCGCCCGCAGGTATTTCAGCAGCTTTTCCTTGCGCTCCTTCGGCATGTTCTCGCGTCGTTCCAGCGCCTGGATCTGCCGCACGATCTCCTCGTCGTGTCCTTCCTCGATGGAGGAAAAGGCGAAACCGATGTTGGTGATGACGTTGTTCCACATGCGCACGGACTTGAACCCGTGTTTTCGGATGATCTCGGCGAACCTTTTCCCCTCGGGTGACTTTTTGGCGAATTCCTGGAGCGTGGGATACTTGGCGATTTCCTCGTCCGGAAACTTGCCGAACACTTCGGCGAAGGCGTCCAGCGCCCTTTTCGCCATGTCAGGTGTGAGTTCCACCACCTCCAGGTCGGGAATGTCCTCCTCGATGAGCGCCTCCAGTGAATCCTCCGCGCCACCATCGACATTCTCGCCACCGAAATCCTCCGTGGGCCCTCCTTGCGGAACCGCCGGCAGCCGAACGCCGTCTTCTCCCTCCTCTCCGCCACCAATGGGCGGCAACAGGGATTCCGTGTTCTTGCCCGGCTCGTCGGGCAGAATCCGCGCCTCGTCCTTCTGTGGCGCCGGCGCTGAATGCGCCGTGGCGGCCATCACGGCGTTCAGGGCCAGCGCCAGCCACAAGGCCGGTCCAAATCCGCGCGCAACAAGCCGCCACGCGCCTCCAACCCGACGCCGGGCCCACGACGCGTGATCCGGCAACGCCACGCGCGCGTCCATCGACGCGCGCGAACACCCATGTCGCGAAAAAAGGCGGTGCATGGTTCTCCCCGGCATCTCCCCCGTCATGGGCCACAAGCCTTCGATCGCCTGCCTTGTGGACCTCCCCCCATGAGTGGCGCAATCATAGCCATACAAGGCCAGCACTGGCAAATCGAACATCGACAAGCCATTCATGGTATCTAAATACCCCATATGCAAGCGCCGGAAATATTGCATTTTTTTGGCGCCAGACTTCAGCATTTTCAGTTGACGCGGACGGGGTGATCGGCTATCAGCCTGTCTCGGAATTGCCGGCGGCGGCATGGTGCTCGCGGCCGGCCTGTTTTTCCGCGACCTTCGCGCCATGAAGGCCGCGCCGGATGAAGGTCCGGCCAACAACCAACCAAGAACATGGAGTCCGAGCTGCCATGAAAACCTGGGTAGCGAAGCCGGGCGAGGTGGAAAAGAAGTGGATCCTGATCGACGCCGAGGGCCTTGTCCTGGGCCGTCTGGCGTCCATCATCGCCACCCGCCTGCGCGGCAAGCACAAGCCGCAATACACCCCCCACGTGGACTGTGGCGACAACGTCATCGTCATCAACGCCGACAAGGTGCGCCTGACCGGCCAGAAGATGCAGCAGAAGAAGCACTACTGGCACACCGGTCACCCCGGCGGCATCAAGGAGCGCACCATGGACAAGATGCTTTCCGGCAAGCGCCCGGAAAAGGCGCTCTACCTCGCCGTGAAGCGCATGTTGCCGAAGGGCCCGCTGGCCTACCGCCAGCTCAAGAACCTGAAGATCTACGCCGGTGCCGAGCATCCGCACGAGGCCCAGAAGCCCGAGGTGCTGGATGTGAAGGCGCTCAATCCGAAGAACGCGAGGAGGGTGTGATGGCCGAGGAAACCACGCTGGAGAACCTCTCCGAGGCCGTGCAGGGGGCCGAGCAGGCCTTGCCGGAGCCGCAGATCGACGAACACGGCCGCGCCTACGCCACCGGCAAGCGCAAGAATTCCGTCGCCCGCGTGTGGGTCAAGCCCGGCAGTGGCAAGATCACCGTCAACGGCCAGCCGGCGGACGAATATTTCGCCCGCGCCACGTTGCTGATGATCCTGCGTCAGCCGTTGGAGGCGGCCGACCGCGCCACGCAGTTCGATGTCATGTGCACCGTTTCCGGCGGTGGTCTGTCCGGCCAGGCCGGCGCCGTGCGCCACGGCATCGCCCGCGCGCTGGTCAACTACGAGCCGGCCCTGCGCCCGGTGCTGAAGAAGGGCGGTTTCCTCACCCGCGACGCTCGCGTGGTGGAGCGCAAGAAATACGGCAAGCGCAAGGCCCGCCGCAGCTTCCAGTTCTCCAAGCGCTGAGTGCTGCGCGCAACGCGCTGTCCGCGCCACACGAACACGAAAGGCTCCCGCCCATCTCGCGGGGGCCTTTTTCATTTCAGCGGTTCATCAGCCACAACACCAGGTTCAGCACCAGCGTCAGCACGATGGACAGAACGATGGACGTGCCGAACAGGAAATGCGCGCTCCAGCCATCTCCCGTCAGGTGCACGTCCCCCGGCAGCCGCCCCAGGCCAAGGCTCTTCACCAGCGGCCACAACAACCCCAGCACAATCATCAGGATGCCGAGGATGATGAAGAACTTCGATATCGAATCCTGCATCCGCCACCTCCCATGCAGCTTTCATCGCCGCAGATGGGAGCGCGGGCACCATATTTCAATCGCATCATGCAACTTGTTGAATCATACCGGATTGCGTAATGTCTGACCGGTGAAACCGCCCCGCGCCCCGCCCAAGTCCTTGTCTTTCATGATTTGGGGGGTGGGCGGG
>JALVRJ010000150.1 GCA_027031305.1 Hyphomicrobiales bacterium
GGATTGGCCAGCAGGACGTGCAGCAGGTCCTCGTTCACCTTTCCCCGCCCTGCCAGCGCGCCGTCGCGGTCGAACGGCTCGCCGGTCTTCGCCCGCACCAGGTCATCCATCAGGGCATTGCCCGGGCCGGTGTCGAAGGCGTGGGGCATGTCCGCGTCCGCACCGATCCAGGTGATGTTGGACACGCCGCCGATGTTGACGAACATGACCGGCCGCATGGGCAGGCGCCCGGCCAGCGCCAGGTGCCATGCCGGGGCCAGCGGCGCGCCCTGCCCGCCGTGGGCGACGTCGTTGGCGCGCATGTCCCAGAGAACCGGCACGCCGGTCAAGTCCGCCAGCTCGCGGCCATCACCCAGCTGCACGGTAAGGCCCCTGTCCGGGGCGTGCAGCACCGTCTGGCCATGAAAGCCGATGAGCTCCAGCGGCCAGTCGCTCATGGCCATGATGTCATTGACGAAATCGGCATGGGCGCGGGTGACGGCCTCTTCCGCCTCGGCCAGCACGCCGGGGCGCGCCACGCGGTCGGTCAGGGTGCGCGCGTCTCGCATGGCCTGGCGCAGCAGCGCGCGCATGTCCTCGTCATGGGCGCGGTGGAAATGGCCCAGCACGTCCCACCGGCCAACGCCATCGGCGCGCAGCACCGCGGCGTCGATGCCGTCCATGCTGGTGCCGCTCATCAGCCCCAGCGCCAGCATGTCCCCGGCGACGGGCTTCTCGTCGTGCCATCTGGTCAAGGGCGCCCCCATCATGCTATCCCGCGCGCCAGCATTCATATTCTTTCAAGTCTGCACCAGTGCGGGGCGAGTGTCATGTCATACAAGTCCGATTTCCTGCGCATCCTGGACGAACGTGGCTTCATTCACCAGGTTTCCGACCCGGAGGACCTGGACGAGAAGGCGGCCACGGAGCGCATCGCCGCCTATATAGGGTTCGACGCCACGGCGCCAAGCCTGCACGCCGGTTCGCTGGTGCCCATCATGATGCTCTACTGGCTGCAACAGACCGGCCACAAGCCCATCGTGCTGATGGGTGGCGGCACGACGAAGGTGGGCGACCCCTCGGGCAAGGACGAATCGCGCAAGCTGCTCTCCGAGGAACAGATCGCCGCGAACATCGAGGGCATCCGCAAGATTTTCGGGCGCTTTCTCAGCTTCGGAGAGGGACCGACGGACGCGGTGATGGTGAACAACGCCGAGTGGCTGGACACGCTGCAATACATTCCTTTTCTGCGCGAATACGGGCGGCATTTCACAATCAACCGGATGCTGACCTTCGAATCGGTGAAACGGCGGCTGGAGCGCGAGCAGCCGCTGACCTTCCTGGAATTCAACTACATGATCCTGCAAGCCTATGACTTCCTGGAGCTGTTTCGACGGCAGGGCTGCGTGCTGCAAATGGGCGGCTCGGATCAATGGGGCAACATCGTCAACGGCATCGAGCTGATCCGCCGGGTGGAGGGCGCGCAGGCCCATGCGCTGACCTCGCCGCTGCTGACCACCGCATCGGGCGCGAAGATGGGCAAGACCGCCGCCGGCGCGGTGTGGCTCGACGCGGACATGCTGTCCCCTTACGAATACTGGCAGTACTGGCGTAACACGGAAGACGCCGACGTCGGCCGCTTCCTGCGCCTGTTCACCACCCTGCCGATGGACGAGATCCGCCGGCTGGACGCGCTACAGGGCGCGGAGATCAACGAGGCGAAGAAGGTGCTGGCCACCGAGGCCACGGC
>JALVRJ010000151.1:0-3800 GCA_027031305.1 Hyphomicrobiales bacterium
GCTGCACCCCCCGCCCCCGCCGCGCAAGCGGCAAAGGTCAACTGTGGAGGGTTCAGGGGCCAGCCGGCGCTCACTTCAGCATGTCGTCGCCCGCCACGCCCAGGCGCGCGGCGAGGTCGTCGATGCTGGCGGCAATGCGCGCGCGGAAGTCCTCCGCCTCCTCCGGCGCGGTTTGCGCCAGCTTGGCGCAGAGTTCATCAAGCTGGCGACGGAAGAAGGCCACCCTCGCCGGTGCCAGCCAGCGCTCCACCGTCTCTGGCCCCTCTTCGCGCACCCGCCGCTCCAGCGACGCCAGCCCCTTGCGCACCAGCTCCGCCTTCGGCACATACCGCTCGCGCTGCGACCGCCCCTCCTCCTCGCCGAAGAGGCTGAGCTGCGCATCGCCCACCGGATTGCCGAACAGGTCCGTATCCATTCGATTCGTCATGTATTCAGGGTAGCACTGGCGCAACGGACTTTTAATCCGTTGTTTCCACTTGTCCACTGCCCTACGGGAGATTGAAGACTTGGCGATAGGCCGCATCGATGCGCTGCATGTGCTCGATGGTGAAGGCCAGGATGTTGGCGATGCGCTCCACCTGCCGGATGTCGTCCAGCGACAACGTGCGCCCCTTGCGATCCTTCAGGTATTTCGCCAGCACCTGATAGCCGCCGATGTGAAAGTTCCATACATTCTCCGGCACCGGCGCGAAGAAGGTGGTGTCGTTGATCCACAAACGTTGCCGCTTCGCATCATATTCCACCTTCCGCACCTCATGGTCGGCCCTGTCCGCGCCCTCGTAGGCGTATTTCGCCAGGCCGGAGTCCGGCACCACGCGCATCAGGTGTGCCTCCATCAGCACCTGGCCAAGCCCGGCCAGCCGCCGGAAGTCGTCCAGATTGTCGGGGAACGGAACACGCGGAAAGTCGATGCGCAGGAACTCGCCATACCGCTCGCGATAGGTGGGCGCGTGCAGCACGGCATAGACGTAGGCCATGATCTCCTCCGCCCCCACATGCTCACCCAACCGCGCATCCAGCCAGTCGCGGAATTCCCGCCCGATGTTCTCCGACCGATTGCCATTGTCGTCGTAGAGATAGAGAGGATAGAGATAACAAATACCCTTGCTGCTGAAGAAGGTCCGATTATCGATAATCGCGTCCGTTACCAAAACATACAGCCCTTTCTCATCATCAGATGAAATTTGCCGTACCCCTATTATGCCCACATTCTCCCGCAGCATGTGGCGCATGACATCTTCACGCGGGCGACAAATGAAACCTCTGGAGCGTCCCGTGTAATATGTGCACCGCACATCGAATGGCCGGTAATGAAGAGGGACCAAATACTGCCTGTTCGGGCCAGAATCTTTCAAGTCTTGCTGCGCCCATTCGACCTTCCAGTCCTGCACATCCGCCTTGCCGTTCAGATATTTTTCTCGCGCCTCTTCCGGCTCCAATGACGCGAAATCCCGCACACGCTCCCACAGGTCATCGCAGGAAAAATCGATGGTAAGGCTGTCGCGGGCGGTAACGATGCCGACGGAATTGACCGGGAAAATCTCCGTCACCGGCCAGCCTTGTTCATATTCCGCCCAGGCGCTCTTGTCCTGCGGAATGAACAGGTAGAAGGGCGCCACCGGCTCCAGCTTCTCCCACCCGATGCTGGCGAGTTCGTTGCGCGCCAGCGCCTCGTATTTGTCGATGCGCCGTCCCCACAGGTCGGCATGGAAAATGCCGCGCCGCTCTTCCGGCAGGTCAGGATTTTTCACGAACAGGCTGATGGCCACACCCTGCATGATGTCGAACACGTTCTGATCCACCCCGCCGTCCGGCGCGGTTTCCTTCTTGCGGGCGTTGCCGTGCAGGTCAAGCACATAGATGGCGTGAAAGCTCTTCATCAGCGAGCGGCGCATGCCGCGAAACGTCGGGTTGTCCAGCCACGAATGATTGGTGATGACGCCGACGATACCGCGCTCCACGCCTTCCATACGTTCGTTGGGATTTTCGGCCGCCACCCCATCCATCTTGGCCTGCGCGAAGCAGATGAACTTCACATAGTCATCGTTCAGCCACTTCGGGTTTTTCTCGCCCAGCGGCTCGCCGTCCACTTGCCTGTAGTCCTCCAGCAAGCGCCTGATCCAATCCCCCTTGTTCATTGAATGCCCCGAATAGGGCGGATTGCCGGTAATCACCAGGATGGGCCGTTCCTTCACCTCCTGCGCGTGGCGCACCTCTTCGGTCAGCGCCGGCAGGAACAGGTTCTGTTGCGGCTGCACCGGCTCCAGCGTGTTGGTCAGATACACCCCCAGCCGCTCGCCCTCCCGCAGAGGATGCCCCTGCTCGTGCAGGTATTGCGACAGCTTCAGGTGCGCGATGGTGTAGGGTGCAATGAGAAACTCGAAGCCGAAAAGGTGCCGCAGGATGTGCTCGCGCACCATGAGGTCGGCCATGCCCGCCTGCGGCCCGCCGATGTTGTCGAAGATGCATGCCATGGCCTCCAGCAGGAAGGTGCCGGTGCCGGAAGCGAAATCCAGCACCGTGACGCGTTCGTGCGCCGCCAGCCCTTCCGGCAGGCCGAAATCGCGCTTCAGCAGGTCGTCAATGGCGCGGATGATGAAATGCACCACCGGCGGCGGCGTATAATAGACGCCGCGCCGCTCGCGCTCCTTCGGGTCGTAGGCGGCAAGGAAATCCTCGTAGAAATAGATGTAGGGATCGCGCGCGAACAGCCGCGCTTCCTCCTCGTCCCGCGCCCTGAACCCGCGCCGGATGCGCTGGCCGCGGAAGGTGAGCGCCTCGTGCATGGCGGCCAGATCGACGCCGTTGATGAGCGAGAGGATTTCCTCGATAATCCAGCGGATTGTGGCGTATTCGTCGCGCTCCAGCTCGTCCAGAAACTCCGCCAGCTCGCGGATGAGGCTGAAGGTATTTGGAATGAACCGGGTGACGTTGTGCAGATCGATCTCGCGGTCATCATCCGCGTTCAGCCGCGCCAGGAACAGGGCATAGGCCAGCATCTGGGCGAAGGCGTCGGCAAACAGCTTCGTCGTGATGCCGGCGGAAATCTGTTCGTGAAAGGTGTTGTAGAGCGCCAGCAGCCGCCCGCCGGCATTGGCCTCCTTCTGGCGCTTCAACTCCCGCCCCAGTTCGTCGCGCAGCAGCCGCGCGCGCCGGGCCAGGTGGTCGGCCAGCACCTCGGGGTTGCCGATACGCTCCGGCGCGACGGTGAAGAACTCGGTGATGAGCTGCTCCAGCTCCGCCAGCCGGTCGGGCCGCGCGCGAGTATCTTCCGGCTCGCCGATGCGCACGTCCCTGATCTTTTCGCTGCGCCGCAGCCAGATGAAGCGGTAATAGTCGGTGAGAATGAGGTTATCCGTCAGCTCCAGGTAACGCTTGAGCTGCTTGCTCTTGAGGATTTTGGACAGGTTTTCCCCCGGCGGCTTGGTTTCGATGTAGCCGAGGATGCGTCCGCCGCGCATGACCTTGAAGTCCGGCGCGCCAAAGCCGCCCTGCCGCCCCGGTTCGTGTATCACCGTCACGCCGGCGGGTTTCAGCGCGTTCAGCAGGTTTTCCAGCGCCGTGCGCCCGGAATGTTCGGTGGCATCCCCCGCCGCCGGGCCGGCCTTGCCAGCCTTGACCCCGCTCTCCACCGTGTCGCTGCTGTCCGACCGCGCCACCGTCACCGGATCGCTCCGCTACGCCGGGACCGAGATCAAGGTCGACGGCGAGGATCGCCTCGTGCTCCGTGAAGACGAGATCTTCGGCATCGTCGGCTGACTCCGTAGTTTTTCAGAAGATTCAACCCAAATCGAGCTCTC
>JALVRJ010000151.1:3810-5536 GCA_027031305.1 Hyphomicrobiales bacterium
CAGGTTTTCCAACGCCGTGCGCCCGGAATGTTCGGTGGCGTCCCCCGCCGCCGGGCCGTAGTGCTCCGCCAGCGCGGAAAAATATTCCTGCAATGCGTCGGGCATCCCCCTCCCCCAAACCTGTCGCTTGTTCTTACTCCAATATCAGGGGAAATGGTAATGCTTGCGGATGGGCTTCTTGATGTCCCAGGTACAGGAGAGACCGTCGGGGAAGGTGACGAGGTCGCCGGCTTGAATCGTCACCGGCTCGCCGCCTTCTGGCGTCACCACCACCTCGCCTTCCAGGATGTAGCAGATTTCGTCGCCATCATACGTCCACGGAAACGTCGCGACGTCATGCTCCCAGATGGGCCAGTCGAACACGCCCATCTCCTCCAGCTTGCGCCTCTCCGGGTTTCGCTCCAGCTTGATCGCGCTCATGTCTCGCCTCCTCCGGGTCACTTCACGCCACCGGCAAGCGGCCTCACCGCACCGGTGGCGCCAATCGGTTCCAGTTGGTCAATGGCTCCAGCACGGGCTTTTCCACCCTCGATCCGCCGGTTGGCGACTCGGCCAGGAGGGCCTTGTCCCGCCCGGGCTTGGGCTCCACGGCGGGGCTGGCCACCGGCTTTTTCCGCTCTTCGGCCGCCCCCGTGTCATCGCCTGGCCTTTTCCGTCCGCCCCGCACGCCCGGTTTTGCCGACCCCGCCACGGGCATCCTCGCCGCCGGGGGCCGGAGCTCCAGAGGCCCCCGCCGCACGTGTTTCACCCGCGGCGGACGCTTCTTCGGCACAGGCGCCGAGATCTTTGAGGTCATCGACGCCCGCCCCCTGGGCGCGGATTTCACCACGGGCACGAAACCGGCTTTCGGCGCCAGCCCAACGGATGGCGTGGGCCTGGCGGAAGGGCCGTCCGCCCCCGCCTTCGGCGCGACCCTGGCAGGCCGCGATGTGAGCGCAGGGATGGGCGCGCCGGATGACACGGGGCCATCGGGTGGCGCCTCCCCCCTGGCCGCCGCCTTCGACGACCCGCCAGACTTGGCCGACCCACCGGACCTGGCAGGCGCGCCGGGCTTGGCGGGGCTGACCGCCACGGTGGCGGGGGCCGGAACATCGGGTTTCGGCGCCGGAGATGTCGCGGGCTTCTCCCTCGTCCGCCCTTTCCGCTCCTCGCGCTCCGCTTCCCGGATCAACGCCTCGATGGTCAAGGCCGAATCACCCCTCATCGCGCCCCCTTGCGCCTTTTCATCCGTATGCGCCTTTTCCCGTTCCCGCCGCAGGCGTTCCTGCTCCTGCTGGTAAATGGCCCGCAGGGTTTCCTCCAGCCGCGCCCGCATTTCCCGCGCCTGCTGCTGCATTCGCTCGGCCCGTTCGCGCTTGCGCCGCTCTTCCTCCTCGCGCAGTTTCCGCTCCAGCCGCCGCGCCGCCTCCTCGCGCCGGGCGCGCTCGCGCTCCAGCCGCCGCAACTCTTCCATCCTGCGACGGATCAGCTCCTGCTGGATCCACTCCCGCAACAGGGCCACGTCGTGCGAAACGACAAGCGCCGTCGGCGGCCCGGAAAGGGCCACCGAGAACAGCGGCGCCGCCTTCTCGCCCTGCTCGATGAACTCCAGCGTCATGTCCACTTGCCGGCGGAACAGGTCCATCAGGCCGGAAAGGCGCGTGCGCACCTTCCCCCGCCTCCATTCGTAGGGCTTCACCTCCACCAGCCCATGCCGCAAGTCCAGCACCAGTTCGGCCTCTTCCGG
>JALVRJ010000152.1:0-3489 GCA_027031305.1 Hyphomicrobiales bacterium
GTGTTCGCCACCATTTTCGGCGAAGACCCGCACAACGTCTACATCAACGCTTTTTCCGCCTATGGCTGGCTGGGGGGAATTTCCTACCTGCTTCTGATAATTTCGACGCTACTGGTGGGATTGCGCGGCATCCTGGTGCCCTCGCCGTGGCGCTGGCATTTCCTCGCCTTCTTCGTGCCGCTGTTCATGATGATCCTGCAAGGCATCCAGATCGACACCGATCACTGGCGGCACTTCTACCTGCTGCTAGGCATGGTCTGGGGCCTGTTCGCGGCCAGCGAAAACTGGTTGCGCCAGCAACAGGCGCACAATATGCCGGCGGCGAACGCGCAAGCGAGAGCATGAAAGGACCGCGTGCTCGCGCCCCTGCGCCCCCATCCTCCCACTCGATCAGGCCTCTTGGAACAAGGAACTCTCCAGCCTCAGGAGGCCTTCTGCGGCTTCTTGCGGGGCTTGCGCCTTTTCGGACTGGCCTTGCCCGCCCTGCCCTTGGGCTTGGCGGCTTCCTCCTCGCGCGAAAGATAGGTGAAGGCGAGCCTCTCCTCGCCGCCCTCCTGCTCCAGGTCGATGCGCACGGTGCCGCCACCCTTGAGCTTGCCGAACAGCACTTCCTCGGCCAGCGGCTTCTTCACGTGCTCCTGGATGACCCGGCCCAGCGGGCGGGCGCCCATCTGCGGGTCATAGCCCTTTTCCGCCAGCCAGGCGCGGGCGGCATCGGAAAGCTCGATGTTCACCTGGCGCTCGGCCAGCTGCGCCTCCAGCTGCATGACGAACTTGTCGACGATGCGCTGCACGATCGGCGGCGTCAGGTGCGAGAAGGCGATGACGGCGTCCAGCCGATTGCGGAACTCGGGCGTGAACAGGCGCTTGATGGCTTCCTCGTCGTCGCCCTCGCGCCTGGTGCGGGTGAAGCCATAGGCCTCCCTGGCCAGGTCCGCGGCGCCGGCGTTGGATGTCATGATGAGGATGACGTTGCGGAAGTCCACGGTCTTGCCGTTGTTGTCGGTGAGCTTGCCGTGGTCCATCACCTGCAACAGGATGTTGAACAGGTCCGGGTGCGCCTTTTCTATCTCGTCCAGCAGCAACACGGCGTGCGGGTGCTGGTCGATGGCGTCGGTGAGCAGCCCGCCCTGGTCGAAGCCGACGTAGCCCGGCGGCGCGCCGATGAGGCGCGAGACGGAGTGCCGCTCCATGTATTCCGACATGTCGAAACGAATGAGCTCGACGCCCAGGTGGGCGGCCAGCTGGCGCGCCACCTCCGTCTTGCCGACGCCGGTGGGGCCGGTGAACAGGTAGGAGCCGATGGGCTTTTCCGGCTCGCGCAACCCGGCGCGGGAGAGCTTGATGGCGGAGCTCAAGGCCTCGATGGCCTGATCCTGGCCAAACACCACCCGTTTCAGGTTCTCGCCGAGGGCACGCAGCACCTTGGCGTCATCGCGGCTGACGGACTTGGGGGGAATGCGCGCCATGGTGGCCACCGTGGCCTCGATGTCCTTCACCCCGATGGTCGCCTTGCGCCTTGATTTCGGCAACAGCATCTGTGCGGCGCCGGTTTCGTCGAGCACGTCGATGGCCTTGTCGGGCAGCTTGCGGTCGGCCATGTAGCGGGCGGAAAGCTCCACCGCGGTCTTGATGGCGTCGTGGGTGTAGCGCACCCGGTGGTGCTTTTCGAAATAGGGCTTCAGCCCTTTCAGGATCTTCACCGTATCCTCGACGCTCGGCTCCACGATGTCGATTTTCTGGAAGCGGCGCACGAGGGCGCGGTCCTTCTCGAAGTGCTGGCGATATTCCTTGTAGGTGGTGGAGCCAATGCAACGCAGGGCGCCTGCGGCCAGCGCGGGCTTGAGCAGGTTGGAGGCGTCCATGGCGCCACCCGAAGTGGCGCCGGCGCCGATGACGGTGTGAATTTCGTCGATGAACAGGATGGCGCCGTCGTAATCCTCGATTTCCTTAATGACGGCCTTGATGCGCTCCTCGAAGTCGCCACGGTAGCGCGTGCCGGCCAGCAGCACGCCCATGTCGAGCTGAAAGATGGTGCAACCCTTGAGCACGTCGGGCACGTCGCCCTCGACGATGCGCCGCGCCAGGCCTTCGGCGATGGCCGTCTTGCCCACCCCGGGGTCGCCGACCAGCAGCGGATTGTTCTTCTGCCGCCGGCACAACACCTGGATGGTGCGCATGACCTCCTTTTCGCGGCCGATGAGGGGGTCGATCTTGCCGGCCCTGGCCTTCTCGTTCAGGTTGACGCAGTATTCGTCCAGCGCCTCGTGGCTGGGCTTGTCCTCGTCGTCGTCCAGGTCCGGGTCGTCCTCCATGTCGTCGTCGTCGGAATCATGATCGCGCTCGTCGCCGGCGGAAAAGCGTGGCAGGCCGGGAATGTCGCCGTCCCTGTCCTTCACCCCGCGCGCGGGCCGGGGCGTGGAGCGCGAGCCACGCTTGGCGATACCGTGGGAAATGTAGTTCACGGCGTCGAAGCGGGTCATGTCCTGTTCCTGCAGGAACCAGGCGGCGTGGCTTTCGCGCTCGGCGAAGATGGCCACCAGCACGTTGGCCCCGGTGACTTCCTCGCGACCGGCGCTCTGCACGTGAATGACGGCGCGCTGCATGACGCGCTGAAAGGCCGTGGTCGGGCGCGGCTCGACGCCCTGCTCCACCACCAGGCTGGCCAGTTCGTTTTCCAGGTATTCGATGAGTTGCCGGCGCAACAGCTCCAGATCCACGTCGCAGGCCTCCATGACGGCCCGCGCGTCGTCGTCGTCGATCAGCGCCAGCAGCAGATGCTCCAGCGTGGCGTATTCGTGCCGGTAGTCGCTGGCGGTGGCCAGCGCCCTGTGCAGTGCCTGTTCGAGAGATCTGGAGAAAGTCGGCATGTCGGCCCGTCACTCCTTTTCCATGATGCATTGCAGGGGATGCCCATGCTCGCGCGCCAGGGACATCACCTGATTTACCTTCGTCTCCGCCACCTCGTGCGGATACACACCGCATACACCCACGCCATGATAATGCACGGTGAGCATGATGCGCATGGCCTCCTCGTGGTCCTTGTTGAAATAACGCTGCAAGACGTGCACCACGAAGTCCATGGGCGTGTAATCGTCGTTCAGCAACAATACCTTGTATAGAGGCGGCTTCTTGGTTTTCGGGCGGGGCTTTTCCAGCAAGCCCGCCTGTTGGCGCCTGTCCGTCTTGCCACTCATGCCCGTTTCCGTTCCGCGCTCCGTGATCCATGTGCCGGTTGGCCGGGCCCGTGATGTCACCCTTTCGCCAATGCGCGCGATCCCGAACAACCGCCGCGCGCAGCCCGTGCCCTTGTGGCGGCGTTCACGCGTTTCGTCACCCCGCCATGCCGCATGGCGGCATTCCGCGAACAGTATAAGGCCTTTCGCCGGCCAATTCATCATGAAAAAATGGCCAGCCACAAGACGTCCCCGAGCGCCGCCCACGGGTGCGGGACCATTGCAATTGGAACTGCTTCCCGCTCTCCATATG
>JALVRJ010000152.1:3499-5525 GCA_027031305.1 Hyphomicrobiales bacterium
CTCCATATGCCGCGACAAATGCCGGAAAGAGCCTCTATTTTTTACCTTTTGGCAATCCTGATTGCCGATCATCCGGCAGGCATGGGAAGTATTGGCGTGAATGGAGAATCCGCTCTCGCGCTCTCCTTTCACGCGGCGTTTTCCGACAATGACGACGCTTGCCAGCTCCATGCGGGCGGGACGAGGATGGCCGGATGCGGTGGATCGCACGCAGTAGTTTCAACACAAGACCAGTGCCGGCAGTGATGCTGGTGCTGATGCTGCTGTTGCCCCTGCTCGTGGCTATGGGCATCCCGGCCGAGGCGGGGGAGGCAGCCCACTCCTCGGAAGGCCCGTGGCCTTCAGCGGCCCGCTTTTCCTTCGCCGCGCCTTCGTGCCGTTTCCTCTCGCCACGCCCCGGGGGCTCCTTGGCGGATGCGGTCCCGTCCTTTCCCACGGTCCTTTCGGCGTGCGTCGACAGGGCCAGGTGGGCCAGCCGCTTGCTTTCGCGCGGATCGGGCAGGCGTACCTCCGGGGCCGGTTCTCGGGTCCGTGCAGTCTGCGTCGGGCGGCGACGCGGAATGGCTGTCGGGTGCGTCATCGCCGCCATGCGCCGCTCTCGCGTTTCCGGCGCGCCGGTATTGGGACGAGAGCGCTTCGCGGCTCTTTCCGCCAGTCTGGCGATCATGTCGTGCCGGGGGGCGGGGCGTGGGACCTTCCTAATCTCCACGCGGCGCCTGTCCTTGGCCTTGGCGCTGAAATTCCGCCTCGTCCGCACATGAGCCGCACGCCGTGAAACACCACCTTCCATCCGCGCCAGCAGGACCCGCGCGCGGGCCGGGTTCCAGCCCGGCGGCGTGCCGGCCAGGGCTGCGATGCGCGTGCCGGGGGTCAGGCGGTATTGCCTGAAGGCACGCTCGATGAGCTGCGCCATGTAGCGGTTGCGCCAGCGCGAGGACGGCGCTCCCAGCACCACCGCCACGATGCGCCTGTTGCCCCGCCGCACGGAGGCCGCGAGGTTCGATCCCGCGGCGCGGGTGTATCCGGTCTTGATGCCGTCCATGCCGCGCACGCGCCACAGCAGGTGATTGTGATTGCGCAGCCGCTTGCCGCGCCAGGTGAAATGTTTCAGGCCGAAATACTTGCGGTAATAATATGGAAAATCGCGCATCAGGCGCAGCGACAGGGTGGCCAGATCTCGCGCCGTGCTCACGTTGGGCGGGGAGGGCAGGCCGGAAGCGTTGCGAAAGGTGGTGCGCGTCATGCCCAGCGCGCGGGCCATGCGCGTCATGCGCCGGGCGAAGGCGGCTTCCGTGCCGGCCAGGTTTTCCGCCACCACCGTGGCCACGTCGTTGGCCGACTTAACCGCCAGGGCGCGAATGGCCTGGTCGACGGATATTGCCTGGCCCGGTAGCAGCCCCAGCTTCGAGGGAGGCTTCAGCGCCGCGTGACGCGACACCCTCAGGCGCGAACGCAGCGTCAGGCGTCCCGCCTTCAGCTCGCGGAACAGCAGGTAGAGCGTCATGACCTTGCTGATGGAGGCCGGATAGCGCGGAGCGTCTGCGGCGCGTGCGAACAAGACCTTGCCGCTGCGCGCGTCCACCACGATGGCGGCCAGCGGCTGGCGTCCCGCCTCGGCCGGGATGCCCATAGCCACGAGCAGGGGCAACAGCAGCATCAGCGCCAGCGTCACTGTCGGCACTGGTCTTGTGTTGAAACTACTGCGTGCGATCCACCGCATCGTCGGCCATCCTCGTCCCGCCCGCCTGAAGCGGGCAAGCGTCGTCATTGTCGGAAAACGCCGCGTGAAAGGAGAGCGCGAGAGCGGATTCGCCATTCACGCCAATACTTCCCATGCCTGCCGGATGATCGGCGATCAGGATTGCCAAAAGGTAAAAAATAGAGGCTCCTTCCGGCATTTGTCGCGGCGTATGGAGGGCGGGAAGCAGTTCCAATTGCAATGGTCCCGCACCCGTGGGCGGCGCTCGGGGACGTCTTGTGGCTGGCCATTTTTTCATGATGAATTGGCCGGCGAAAGGCCTTATAC
>JALVRJ010000153.1 GCA_027031305.1 Hyphomicrobiales bacterium
TCATCCCGCCACCGTCCACCTCTCGACAAGGAGTCTCGAAGGAAGATGGCATCCGGGCGGAGGACGGAGCCGCCAAGGCGGACGGGCAAGGCAAGGGTAACATCCTGTCGCTGCCCACCATGTTGAAACCGGCGGCCGGTCATGTCTTGCGCGGCGCCTTGGCGGCCACCATCGTCGCCCTGCCCGTGCTTCATGGCTGGAACTACCTGCGCCACGACACCACCCGCAAACAGCTCAACGTGCTGGAACGCCGCCACGCCGCCCACCTGGCACGCAAATTCTGGCGTCGTGAAGCCGCCGCCCATCCGCATCTCCCCTGGGCCAGCGCCCAGGCCTTTCTGCTCATGCTCAAGGCCGGCGATTCCTTTTCCCGCGCCCCGTTGCTCGACGCCGAATCCCGCCTTGCATGGGCCACCGCCCGCCACGCCCGTGGCGAATTGCGCAGGCTCTGGCGCCACTGGGCGCATTGCGGCGCGCCACGCGTTCATGTCGCGCATGACCGCGCCGTGCTGCGCTGGCCGCTACGCCGCGCCACTTGCCCTCCCATACTCATGCACCGCGAGGAAGGCCGCTGGCGCGTGGCGTGGCTGGAGACGAACCGGCTGTTTCAATACGATGAACGGGGCCGCTGGCGGCTGGCGCGGGGGCTGCCGCATGGCTGGCTGTTCGGCTTTCGCGGCTTGCTGTTCGCCGCGTCAGGCCGCCCCCTGCCCTTGCGCGGCGCACCCGGCAAGAACGACCCGATCTTGCCGCCACGTCGCATGGCGCTGGCCGGCATGATTTCCAAAACATCGCCGGATCCCGTGGCATCCGCCATTTCTCCACATCACGAAAAGTCCGCCGCGAAGCCCCTCTCGCCGCTTGCGCCCCGGCCCCGGGGCGGGCGATAGGCTCGCCCGGCGGCCGCAAATGCGTTGATTCGCATGAGCGGCTGTGAAAGAATTGGAAAGACGACGAGATACAACCTCTATCAAGGCGCTCCACATGAGTGACGAACCACAAGATGACCTGGACCTGCGCGAGCTGAACGACGAGGAGCTGGCCGAACAGATCGGCGATGACCTCTACGACGGCCTGAAGGACGAGGTGGTGGAGGGCACCGAGATCCTGCTTGAGCGCGGCTGGGAACCCTACCGTATTCTCACCGAGGCGCTCATGCCCGGCATGGAGATCGTCGGTGACGATTTCCGCGACGGCATTCTGTTCGTGCCTGAGGTGCTGCTCGCCGCCAACGCCATGAAGGCGGCCATGGACGTGTTGCGCCCCCTGCTGGTGGAAACCGGCGCGCCGAAGATCGGCAAGATGGTCATCGGCACGGTGAAGGGCGACATCCACGACATCGGCAAGAACCTGGTGGCCATGATGATGGAGGGCGCCGGTTTCGAGGTCATCAACCTCGGCATCAACGTCGACGCCGATCAGTTCATGGCGGCGATGGAGGAGCACCAGCCGGAAATCCTCGGCATGTCGGCGCTGCTCACCACCACCATGCCCTACATGAAGACGGTCATCGAGGAGCTGGACAAGCGTGGCCTTCGCGAAAAGACCATCGTGCTGGTGGGGGGCGCCCCGCTGAACGAGGATTTCGCCAACGCCATCGGCGCCGACGCCTACTGCAAGGACGCTGCCGTTGCGGTGGAAACCGCCCGCGAGCTCATGAAGCGCCGCCACAACATCGTCGCCGCCTGACGACCCGTGGCAGCCGTATCCGATATGCC
>JALVRJ010000154.1:0-2620 GCA_027031305.1 Hyphomicrobiales bacterium
GCCCAGCGGAATCTGAAAGCCCGCGAAGCCGATCAGATAGGCCGCCGTCACCAGCCCGAGCGCCGAGGCCGAAAGATGAATCTCGGCCACCAGATCGGCGGCCACCACGGCGTTGACGGCGCGAAACAGATAGGAGACGAAATAGCCGAAGAAGAACGGCGCGATGACCAGCCAGGCCAGCCGCGCGGCGGAGAGTTTTTCATGGCTTGCATCGCTCATGGCCCTGTCCCGTATTGCGGTGGATCGGGCGGCCGGATGGCTGGGGCGGCAGGATTCGAACCTGCGATCACGGGACCAAAACCCGATGCCTTACCGCTTGGCTACGCCCCAGGAGAAACGCTCCGGTCTCGAGCGCGGCGAAAATAGCCGCAAACCGGGCGCGGGGCAATGCCGCCATGCGTTTTTTTCGCCAATGCCCCAACTCATGCCTTGCGGCGCGAAAACCCCGGCGCTATATAGCTGTGGCCCGCCGCCGGAACCGGCGCGCGGACAGGCCACTGGCGGAGTGTAGCGCAGCCTGGTAGCGCACCTGCTTCGGGAGCAGGGGGTCGGCAGTTCGAATCTGCCCACTCCGACCAATCAAGCGGCGGCCCCGGACACCCGGGCCGCCGTTTTTATTTTTGGCAAGACCGGCGATCTTGTCACCTTTCTCGGCGGCATCTTCTGCACTTGGGACATCGGGAAAATATCACCACTTTTCGTGAACATCATGGCCGGTCTTGCATGACCAGCTTTTGCTCCTCCAGGGTGAGATTATAAAGGCGGAAGGTGAGGGAATTCATCTTGTCTTCAAGGTTGGCGATCTTGGTCTCAATCTTGGATATCTCTTCCTCCAACTCCTGTATCTGTTTCTTGAGCGTGCCATTCGGCGTTTCTCCGATGCTGCGGAGTTTCTCCGCGAGTTTCCGCCCTGTAGTGGATGCCGTGACATTGAACGTGGAAGCCAACAGTTTCCATTGGGCAGCGATGAACAGCCCTTCTGATTCATCAAGAAATATAGGGCCTACGACCCTGATGCCATCGATCCAGAAGGATAGTTCTCCGTCCCTGAACTCCGACGACATGGTGACTCCGGGGACCAGCCGGGAATCCACGGCAGAGAGCCGCGCTTCGAGCGCTTCTTCAAAATGCTTGTTGACCCAATCCTTTTTCTGTTGCGCATCCAGTTTGCCGGGAGCCTTTTCCCGCAAGTCCCTTTTGCTCGGCAATTCGTGAAACAGCCATTCCCAAGGGCGTTTTCGGTATTTCAGTTGCTCCAGCCGACGCCCGACCTGTTGCAGCAAATCGCGCCTTCTCGTGTAAAGCGTTTGGAGCTTTTGGGCCAATTCGGAAACGGTGGTTTCATCATCCTTGTCCGCCTTCGGGATGGGGAGAGGAGCAATGAATTGCTTGTTGGCTTCGAACCAGTTTCCATCTTTCGGTTTCGCGATGCGTCTGAATATAAAATCCACCACTGGTGAATTGATGATACCGGTAATGTGCCAAGATCCATTTCTTTTAGCTGGTATTATTCCGTTAACTCTTACATTGTTTAGGTAAAAATTCCCGTTCGCATCGTTAAAGGCTCTCATGCTGGGTACCGTTTGGGCAACTACAACCTTTTCAATTTCCTGCTTGTCAATATTTTGATGTCGCCCAAATCTATACCACTGAGAATCATCAAATTTCCCGCCTTCGCGTTCGCGCAAATCATTTTCCCAGCTTTTCAGGTAGCGCCATACTTTGGGATAGTCGCGCTCGAATATGTCGGCGGGGATGAGTTCCATGCCACCTCCGGGAACACGCCGATAGGGAAAGAGAAGATAGGTATTGGTATCGGGCAAGGTATAACGCTTCGCCTGCGGGCCGGAAACCAGAGGTTTCATGACATCATCTTCAATCTCCACTTCATAGGGCGGTGGAGCGTCCTTCCCCCTAGGCTTGCACAGGTAACGGCCCGGCCCGATTTTTTGGAGATGATAGACGTCGTCCTTGCTTGTGATAAGCCCTTGGAAAATCTGTTTGGTGACCGCTTTGTGATCAAGGCGGCGGCATTCCTTGCTCAGCCGGTCTATGAGGTTTCGTTCCGGGCCGGTGAGCAACAGCCATCTGTCGCCGAATTCGACATTGTCCCAAGGCAGGAACGCCTGATCGTCCTGCCACGGGTTTTCGGGAATGACGCCATCCGGCGCATGGCAGATGTAGATGCCATCGGAAGGGCGGCGGGAATAGAATTGCAAGGCGGTATAGGTGGTGGCCTCGCGAAATACCTGGTAAGAACCGAAATCGATCCAGCCCCAGAGGTGCCTGCCTAAGCGCACGAAATCCCGCAGGCCCTTGCCATAGTCATTCATGATCCAGAGGCTGGGGGCGATGTATCCCAGGTGGCCGTCTTCATTGAGCAGGTTGATGCCCCTCTCGATAAATGGCAGGAACAGATCGAAGTTCCCCGTCTTGGTGCTCTTGTAATCTGTTTTGTCCCGGAGCCATTCGGCCATGTCCGGGTGGGCCTTGCGGAAGTTCTGAAGCTTCACATATGGCGGATTGCCAACAACAATTGCATCTTTCAATCCATTTTCTACGTCAAAAAAGTTTCGTTTTACGATTCTATCATCTTCTGGTTCGACATCAAAAGCCACAT
>JALVRJ010000154.1:2630-5510 GCA_027031305.1 Hyphomicrobiales bacterium
CCAGTCAAAAGCGTTGATGCGTCCCTTTTCTTCTTCCGTATATTCGGCGAGCTTGCTGCTTTCGAAAAATTCCGGCCCTATGAGGCTGTTTCCGCTGCGGATGTTGCTATCCAGATCGGACAGTGGTTTGTCGCCGCGCACGGTGTGAAGCCACAAGGCAAGGCGGCTTATTTCCACCGAGGCGGGGTTGATGTCCACGCCGAAGATATTGTTGGCAAGGATATTCCGAATGAGGGAGTCATCATCGTGTTTCGTATAGCTTCTGGTGACCTGCTTGCGGAGTTCTTGCAGGGCGTGCCATTCATCCAGCAGGTGGCGCAAGCTCGTGATGAGAAATGCTCCCGAGCCGCAAGCGGGATCCAATATTATTAGTTGCCGGAGTTCTTTTTCGTAGGCTTCGATAGCCTCCGCCGTTGGCAGCTCTCCCGTTTGTTCGTCTGGCCAGCCAGCCTGTTCTTTCAATTCCTTGAGGCACCTGCCCAATGCTTCCGCGACAATGCGGTCAACAACCCATTCCGGCGTGTAATACACGCCATCGAGTTTGCGCTTGCCGAGCTTGTTGACGGACACGCGCTCTTCGGCTTCCGCTTCCAGAATTTCCAATTCGGTGATGGATTGCTCGAAAATACGCCCCAGCGTGAAAAGGCTGAGGCTGCGTTCTGATTGAGCATCCAGCAGGCCACTGTCCCATCCAGCGGCGTAATTATAGGCGGCGGAAAGATACAACAGGGTTGTTTTGTAGGAATGCAAGGAGGCTTCATTTTGCCCCTGGCCGGGCATGCAGAAAATCTTGTTCGGGATTTTCAGCTTGTCTATGTTCGCATCTCTTTCAAAAAGGCCGCCATTGAATCGGTTGAGCTTGAACCGACCGAACGTTTCTCCACCGTCCATCGCATTGAATAATTTCAGAATATGCTGCCAAATGTCAAAATCTTCCGGGTCATAATAGGGGCTTTTGGAACGCTCCAATAAAAAGTCGCGCAGCAACTGTGGAGGATAATCAAGGGCTTTTCCCATGTCCTCGCAGAAAAATATAAAAATGAAGCGGTCTAGGATTTTCTGTGTCAGGCGAACAAGCTTTCCATTCGTGCCGGGAAAGCGGTTTGTCCCTTCTCCATTGTGTTCAAGGAGGGTCTGATAAAGGCGATCACGGACAGCTTTATATTCTTCGTAGAAAGTGTCTTCCAGTTCGCGTTCCTTGATCCACTGACGGGCAATAAGTTGTTCCAACAAGGAACGGCCAGCGGTTTTCACGAGAAGCGTGTCGCGATGAAACAGCCGATAGAACAAGAACCGGTCAAATCGTGCGTTTTCACTGTTTTGAAGAAGACCTCGGCCTTGGAATAGTTCTTGAGGCTGAATGATAAAACGAATGAACTGTCGGTCGCCTCTGTCAGCCCAATACAGGCGGAATTCATTCATGTTGGAAATGATAGCCCATGTTGGTAATATGGGCTCGTTTCCAAAAAATCTTCTTCTTTCCATGAAAAGGTAATTTAATCCCTGCTTTACAGGAGAAAATGATTGTCCTTTGCGCTTCTGAGGAATGTCTAAATAACTTTTTATGCCTTTGAATTCGCACAATACTTGAGGAATTTGATTATTTCTGTCGAAAAAGTATCCTAATGCGGCATCTGCTCTGCCAGTGCGACCGCCCGCGCCAGCGCCTTGGACTGAAAATTCCGGGAATAGGGTGAAAGCTTCACCCTCTTGTTGCCCTGCTTGTTTATACTCCCATGTTTTGTGGAAGAATTCCTCTAGAAAAGCCGGAACAGCCGAGGTTTCTCCTAAGTCAGTTCTTTCTGACCATGTTCTCAGTCGTGCTATTAATTGTTTTTCCTCTTCACTATCCTTAAAGGCTTCATAATCCAAAGCCCACTGGGATCGCAGAAAATTTCGTGAAACAAAGCTTTTTTGCCATTCTTGCATAACTTGCCTCCTTCCAAGGCATTTTTACCGCATTTGAAGATAAGCGCAAACCCTGCACAAATTCCTTGCATTGCAATGTATTAGAGAGGCATTGTTTATAGCAACATGAGACTGAATATGACGAATCGCACACAGACAGACCTGTTCGGCAATCCCGTGAAGGCGCAGATGGAGCTGTTCGCCGATGAGGTGGCGCGGCCCCGGCCCGCGCGCTATCAGCCGAAACCGGAGCATGTGCGCAACTCGTTGCGGTCGCTGGAAAAGCGGGTGCTTGAAGAGGGGCCGGATACGGTGGAGAGCTGGCTGGCGCCGGCGAGGGTGGCCTTTTTCCGCCGTCAGCTCGATGACTTCCGCTCCAAGCTGGCGGAGAGCGCGCCGGAGGAGGCGGAGGATTTTCGCGCCCGCATCGCGCCGCTCATCGATGATCTGGCGGCGCGGCTGGGCGTGGACGCCTGAGGCCGTGTGCGGGCTTTATTCCCTGACTGTGGCGCCTGAGGCCATGCGGGCGGCCTTTGGTGTGGCCGAAAAGGTGGACTATCCGCCGCGCGCGGTGATCCGGCCCGGTGAGCCGGTGCTCATCATCCGCCGCGAGGCGGACGCCTTGCGCCATGCGCGGCTGGTGCTGTGGGGCTTTGTTCCGCACTGGATGAAGCGCCCCGATGGCCGCCGTCCCATCAACGCGCGGGCCGAGACGATTTTCGACAAACCCTTCTTCCGCGCCGCCGCCCGGCATCGCCGCTGCCTCTTTCCGGCCGATGGCTTCCATGAATGGACGGGCGAAAGGGGGCGCAAGCACGCCTGGCTCTTCACCCGCCGCGACGGCGCGCCCTTCGCCATGGCCGGGCTGTGGGATGTCTGGCTGGGGGCGGACGGATCGGAGCTGGAGACCGCCGTCATCATCACCGTGGACGCCAACGCCGATGTGGCTCCCGTGCACGAGCGCATGCCGGC
>JALVRJ010000155.1:0-445 GCA_027031305.1 Hyphomicrobiales bacterium
GGATACAATTTCCGGCTGCTGATCAACTGGATCATCACGATCCTTTTGGCCCTGTTGCAGCTGGCCTTCGCTCCGCCTCCCTCAGCCGCCAATCAGATGCAAAAGCCATAGTTCACGGGCGACTCCCTCGCCTTCGAAGGAGCCTCGCTTCACCTATTGATACCAGGTCGCACAAAGGCTGACAGGAGAACCATTCCACGCCCCACCCAACCTCTTGGTTTTCATGATTGGGGCCCAAGTGGAAGCGCGGAGCTCTTGCGTGGTCCTTCATGCATTTTGATATGATACCGGCTTGCACAAAGGCTGACCGGTGCACCCCCCGCTCAAGCCCTTGTTTTTCATGAGGGGCTGTCCCAGATAACGGGTTTGCTGTTTCACAACTCATTGAATGTCAAACACGGCCCTGCGGGCCGCCGCGACGCGGTTTCATGCTTGACATTCAGTG
>JALVRJ010000155.1:455-1715 GCA_027031305.1 Hyphomicrobiales bacterium
ATGAGTTGTGAAAAAAATGGCAAAGAAGCGCCAATGGCGAAAAATCGCCATTGGCGCTTCTCTCAACCCCTCAAAAATCTTGCTATTCAGATATTGGGAAATCTTCGTGATTTCAATGATGTCAAACGGCATTGAGTGATTTGTCCAGGACAGCCCCTTTCATGATTTTGGGGTTGGGTGGAGGGCGCGGGGCTTCTGCGTGGTTCTTTATGCAGGTTGATATGAGAAGAAATTCGGCACCCCGTTCCCCGTGGAAGATTGGAGGACATCCAATTTTATTGTATAATTCTAATTATCATCCACGTATCACACGCCCAAAGCCGGAATGCCCCGTCATGCGAAGAAAGCGGCTGCACGACCATCATGTTCCAGAAACACGCCGCTCGTGGAAGTCCGCGGCGCTCGTCATCGGCGCCAGCATTCTGCTGTTGTTCGCCGGCGTCATGCCATCCGCCCGGAGCGAGGAACGGCAAGGGCCTCGAACGCACCTGCCAAAGGGCGATTGCGCCGAGCCGCGCCCCCGGACCGACCTGCGTCACTGTGACTTCTCGCGGCACGATCTCGCCGGCATCGACCTGCACGGGGCCAATCTCGCCGGCGTCAAATTCGACAACGCCCGCATGGCCAACTGCGATCTCATCGGCGCGCGCCTGCGCATGGCTTCCTTCAAGTGGGCAGACCTTTCAGGCTGTTTCCTGGAATACGCCGATCTCAAGAGTGCGGACCTCTTCCACACCAATCTGCACGCGACCATGCTGCGCGGCGCGGACTTCAGGCGCGCCTTCCTGTTCGGCACGGAATTTTCCGCCGCCTACGGTGACGATGCCGACTTCTCGGAAAGCTTCATGAAAGACGTGGTGATGGAAAACGCCCGTTTCCGCCGCGCGCGGTTCGTGAATGCGCACATGCTGCGCGCCGTCATCATTGGGGCCGATTTCCGCTGGGCCGATTTTCGTGGTGCCGAACTGACGGGCGCGGCGGCGGAGGAGAGCGATTTTTCAGGCGCCGATTTTCACCGTGCCAATCTTTCCGGCGCCTCGCTGAGCAAGGCGCGCTTCATCGGCGCGCGGTTGAACGGCGCGAAGTTGGAGAACGTGCGCCTGCGCGCCACCGACTTCCTCGGCGCCACGGGCGTGCCCCCGAAGCGCTGAACCACAGCCCCTGCCGCTCTGCCATTGAGTGATACCAGATTGCGTAATGTCTGACTGGTGAGACTGCCCCACGCCCCCACCCAAGCCCTTGTTTTTCACAATTTGGGGG
>JALVRJ010000156.1 GCA_027031305.1 Hyphomicrobiales bacterium
CGCCAGAGGGCCCGGCTCATCCCCGCGCTGCACCCCGCCCCCGTGGGCGCCGTCGGCGCCACCATGCGGCCACGCCACGGCGAACCGGGCTGAGCGGATGGAAATCCGCCGCCAGCCACGCGCCGGAACTTGACGAACGCAAGACCTGGGCGCACAACGGCTGTTCGTCGGATACCCACCCAAACGGACGGCACGACAAGCCATGACGCAAGCACGCAACGACCTGCCAGAACCGCGCCCCTCCATCCTCGGCATCACCCCCTACGTGCCGGGTGAAAGCGAGGTCGCGGGCGAAGGAAGGGTGTTCAAGCTCTCTTCCAACGAATCGCCCATCGGCCCTTCCCCGGCCGCCGTTCAGGCCGTCAATGCCATTGCCGGTAGGCTCGCCGATTATCCCGACGGCGCCGCCAGTGACCTGCGCATGGCCATCGCCGAGCGCCACGGCCTGAACCCGGACAACATCGTCTGTGGCAACGGCTCCGACGAGCTGCTCAACCTGCTGGCCCAGGCCTACCTTTCGCCGGGCGACGAGGCCATCCACACCGAACACGGCTTCCTGGTCTATCCCATCGCCATCAAGGCCGCCGGCGGCACGCCCGTGGTGGCGCGCGAGGAAAACCTCACCGCCAGCGTCGACGCCATCCTCGAGAAGGTCGGCGAGCGCACGAAGATCGTCTACCTCGCCAACCCCAACAATCCCACCGGCACCTACCTGCCCATCGACGAACTGAAGCGGTTGC
The DNA here is from genome assembly GCA_027031305.1 of Hyphomicrobiales bacterium. Classification (GTDB taxonomy): domain Bacteria; phylum Pseudomonadota; class Alphaproteobacteria; order Rhizobiales; family Aestuariivirgaceae; genus Thermopetrobacter. Next base: position 741 of record JALVRJ010000156.1, read on the forward strand.
AGGCCGGGCTGCCGCCACACGTCCTGCTCGTCATCGACGCCGCCTATGCCGAATACGTCAACCGCAACGACTACGAAGCCGGCATCGAGCTGGTATCCTCCAGCGCCAACGTCGTCATGACCCGCACCTTCTCCAAGGCCTATGGGCTGGCCGGGCTGCGCATCGGCTGGCTCTATGGCCCCGCGCACGTCGTCGACACCCTCACCCGCATCCGCGGCCCATTCAACGTCAACGCCGCCGCCCTCGCCGCCGGCGCCGCCGCCATGCGCGACGCCGCCCACCTGCGCCGCGCCGTCGAGCACAACGAGCACTGGCGCGAATGGCTGCGCGCGGAGCTGGCCTCCCTGGGCCTGGAGGTCACCCCCTCGGTGGCCAATTTCCTGCTCGTGCACTTTCCCGACGAGGAAGGCAGGCGGGCGGCGGACGCCGACGCCTTTCTCAAGGCGCGCGGGCTGATCCTGCGCGGCATGGCCGGTTATGGCTTCCCCAACGCCCTGCGCCTCAGCATCGGCCCGGAGGAGGCCAACCGCCTGCTAATCGACAGCCTGCGTGAATTCCTGAACCGCCCATGAGCGAGACGCCTGACAGGAAAACCGGCAACATGCCAGCGGCCGACGCCGAGGCCACCAAGCGCCCCATGTTCGACCGCGTGGCGCTCATCGGCCTGGGCCTCATCGGCTCCTCCCTCGCCCACGTCATGCGCCGCGAGCGTCTCGCCGGCCACATCGCCGGCGCCACCCGCAGCGAAGCCACCCTGAAGCGGGCCGAGGAGCTGGGTCTGTGCGACAGCTATCACCTCGACGCCGCCGAGGCGGTCCGGGACGCCGACCTGGTGTTTCTCAACGTTCCCGTGGGCGCCATGGGCAAGGTGGCCGAGCACATCGCCCCGGCGCTCAAGCCCGGCGCCATCCTCACCGACGTCGGCTCGGTCAAGGGCGCGGTCATCCGCGACGTCGCCCCACACGTGCCGCAAGGCGTGCACTTCATCCCCGGCCACCCCATCGCCGGCACCGAGCAATCCGGCCCCGACGCCGGCTTTCCCGAATTGTTCGAGAACCGCTGGTGCATCCTGGTGCCGCTGGAGAACACCGACGAACGGGCCCTCGCCCGCCTCACCCGCTTCTGGCAGGCCACTGGCTCGAACGTCGAGACCATGACCGCCGAACACCACGACCTGGTGCTGGGCATCACCTCGCACCTGCCGCACCTCATCGCCTACAACATCGTGCTCACCGCCGCCGACCTTGAGGAAGTGACGGAATCGGAGGTCATCAAGTATTCCGCCGGCGGTTTTCGCGACTTCACCCGGCTGGCCGCCTCCGACCCGGTGATGTGGCGCGACGTGTTCCTGAACAACCGCGAGGCGGTGCTGGAGCTGCTGGGCCGTTTCATGGAAGACCTGCACGTGCTGCAACGCGCCATCCGTTGGGGCGACGGCGAAAAGTTGTACGAGCTGTTCAAGCGTTCCCGCCGCATCCGCCGCGAGATCATCGAGGCAGGCCAGGACACCCCCGCCCCGGGCTTCGGCCGCCGCTGAGCACGCCCACCCGGCCACGCGGGTAGGAAACGATATTCTCCGCCGCCCTCGACCCGGCTGGCGGCTTGTGCGTCAACGCCTACCCCCCTTGCCATTCTTGCCGCTCTTCGCGGCCTTGTGTCCTTTCGGCAAGGGCGCATCCTCGGCCGCCGTCACCAGCGCCAGGCGCTTGAAGCCGGCGCCGGAAAGCGCCCCCATCACCTTCATCACCTTGCCGTAATCGACCTTTTTGTCGGCCCGCACGTAGATGCGTTCGTTGTAACCCTCGCCCGCGATCGCCCTCACCTTGGCCGAGAGCGTGTTCACCTCCTCGATCTCGGTGTCCATCAGGAACACCCGGCCATCGGCCTTCACCGTCACCGTCACCGGCTCCTTCTCGCCGCTCAGCGGCTTGGCCTTTGTTTTGGGCAGCTCGATGGGCACCCCCACCGTAAGCATCGGCGCGGCCACCATGAACACGATGAGCAGCACCAGCATCACGTCGACGAACGGCGTGACGTTGATCTCGCTCATCGGCGCCAGCCGCGAGCGTCGCCTGCGCCCGCGCCGACGCAACCCCGGATCTGCCCCGTGCAACCCTGCGGCCATTCTCGGCAACCTCCCGTGAAATCAGCCCTGCAACTGTCGCGACAGGATGGCGGTGAATTCCTCGATGAAATTCTCCATGCGCGTCGCCAGCCGCGAGATGTCGTGCGAGAACTTGTTGTAGAAGATCACCGCCGGAATGGCCGCCAACAGGCCCAGCGCCGTGGCGAACAGGGCCTCGGCCAGGCCCGGCGCCACCACCGCCAGATTGGTGTTCTTGGAAATGGCGATGGCCTGAAACGAGTTCATGATGCCCCATACCGTGCCAAACAGCCCCACAAACGGCGCGATGGAGCCCACCGTGGCCAGTATCAGCAATCGCCTTTCCATGCCCAGCGTCTGCCGTTGCAACTCCACGTCCATGATCCGCTCCAGCCGTTGTAACAAGGTCGCAGGGTTGTTCGGCAATGCCGCGGCCTGCGCCTGCTGCGCCTGTGTCGAGCGTTGCCATTCCTCCATCGCCGCCAGGAACAGCGCCGCCGTTCCCCTGCGCCCCTGCTGCGCCGCCAAGGCCTGGATCTCCGGCAGCGTCCGCCCCGACCAGAACAGCTTCTCGAACCAGTCGATGGCCGAGCGCATCCGGCGCACGCTGACGAACTTCTCGAACACCACCGCCCAGCACGCCACCGAGGCCGCGATCAGCCCCAGCATCACCAGCTTCACCACCAGCGTCGCGCGCAGGAACATGCCCAGCAGGCTGAAGTCCTGCGCCGATATCTGTTGCGCGATTTCCGCTTCCATGCGCTCAGCACCCCCGTGTTCAATCCCGCGCCGCCGGAAGCGCCGCCAGCTTGTTCATCACCTCATCGGGCAGCCGCGCCGGCCGCCCCGAATCATCGATCACCGCCACCATCACCTCTGCGGTGAAAATCGGGCCGGTTTGCGGCGGCCGCGGCGCGTCCGTCCCGCCCCGCTCCACCAGCCGGATTTCCTGCCTCAGGTGCAGCCGCACCCGCGAGCACTTGCCCGCCCATGTGCGCACCTCCAGCACGTCGTCCAGCCGCGCCGGCGCCAGGAATTCGCACGTCATCCGCCGCACCACGAACAACAGCCGCCGCCCGTCCGCCCCCCTCAGGGCGCCGTGACGCACGTCCAGCAGGCGCAGGAAGTCCGATCGCCCCCGCTCGCAAAAGCGCAGGTAATTGGCGTGGTAGACCACCCCGCCGGCATCGGTGTCCTCGTAATAGACCCGTACCGGCAGCACGTGTCCGCCACCCTCCAGGCGTCCGGCCACGCAAGCCCATTTCACGTCCTGTCGCGGCGTATCGGTCATCACGCTCCATTTCCCGCCCATGCCTGGCGTCGAGCCTTGCGGGGATTCGCTTTCGCCCGCTTATGCTAACTTGCGAAAAGGATGACTGGTGCGTCACCACCCCGCGCCCCCGCCCAGGCCCTTGCCATCAATGATTTGGAATTGGGCGGAGGCGCGCAGTGGTGGGCGGTTCTTCATGCATTCCGACATTATAGCATGAACGCATGGCCGCCCAACGCCGCAATGCGTTGACGCCGCGCCGCGAGTGGCGTAAAAGGGCGCGGTTTTCCATAAAGGCTGCGTGCAAAGCCTTGGCCGTTCCGCACATGGCGCCTTCTCCGCGAGCGCCGGGAGGTGGAAGGGTCGCCGCCCGTCAGCGAGGGTTCGCCCACGGGCGCCATTGGTGTTTGCGGCGTCGCGAGCAGGCGCCGCGTCGGCACGCGCCACCTGTGCTATCATCCGCGGCACGGACGAACGGAAAACCCGAACCGGCGGAAGAAAGGCGCGAAACGAACATGTTCGACACCCTGCAGGAACGACTGGGCGGCATTTTCGACAAGCTCACCGGCCGTGGCGTGCTCTCCGAAAAGGACGTCGACGCCGCCATGCGCGAGGTGCGCCGGGCGCTCATCGAGGCCGACGTGGCCCTGCCCGTGGTGCGTTCCTTCGTCGAACAGGTGCGCGAGAAGGCCATAGGTCGGGAAGTCGTGCGCTCCGTGCAGCCCGGCCAGATGGTCGTCAAGATCGTCCACGACGCGCTGGTCGAAACGCTGGGCACACACGAGCCGCTGCGCGTCGATGGCGAGCCGCCGAACGTCATCCTGATGGTGGGCCTGCAAGGCTCGGGCAAAACCACCACCTCGGCCAAGATCGCCAAGTGGCTGAAGGAGAACGCCCGCAAGAAGGTGCTGCTCGCCTCGCTCGACGTCCACCGCCCCGCCGCGCGCGAGCAACTGGAAACGCTGGCGAAACAGGGCGGCGTCGACAGTCTGCCCATCATCGCGGAGGAGAAGGACCCCGTCGCCATCGCCAAGCGGGCGCTCAAGGAGGCGCGCACCGGCGGTTATGACGTGCTGATTCTGGATACCGCCGGCCGCTTGCACATCGACGAGGAGCTGATGGACGAGGTGAAGGCCGTGCGCGCCGTCGCCGAGCCTTCCGAGACGCTTCTGGTGGCCGACGCGCTGACCGGCCAGGACGCGGTGAACCTGGCGAAGAGCTTCGACGAGGCGGTGGGCATCACCGGCATCGTGCTCACCCGCGCCGATGGCGACGGGCGCGGCGGCGCGGCCCTGTCCATGCGCGCCGTCACCGGCAAGCCCATCAAGCTCCCCGGCCCCGGCGAGAAGCTCGCCGACACCGAGCCCGCCCACCCCGCGCGCACTGC
>JALVRJ010000157.1 GCA_027031305.1 Hyphomicrobiales bacterium
CGGCGCCACTGCCAGTTCCGCCAGCGCCCGCGACATGCTTCGCCACGGTGCGCCCCACCTGCCCACCACATTCGCCCCCATCGCGATGAACACCCGTTCGCCGCCCACCATCTCTCCCATGCCTTCCGCCAGCGACTTCGCCATGTGGAAAACCTCGAAAAGGCCCCACAAAAGCCTCAATCTCCTCGATCGTCATGATAACAAGGATTTCAAGCTGATATCGCATCCCCCGCTTGACCCGCCCCGCCAGCTCTGCAATTGACAGGAAACGGGAGAAGACGATTCGACCACACAAGCCCGCCACCTCTCTCACCCGGAATTTCCGCAATCCTCCCGTCCGATCCACCGGGTGGAATGACGGGCTGACTTTCATCAACCCACCATCATTTCAGGGACTTTTATCATGCTTCTCTACGAGGACGAAAAAACGGCCATATTCATAGACGGTTCGAACCTTTACGCCACCGCCCGCACACTCGGCTTCGACATCGACTACAAGAAGCTGCTGGCCCATTTCCGCGAGCGCACGCGCCTCATCCGCGCCATCTATTACACCGCGCTGATGGACGAGGCCGAATATTCACCCCTGCGCCCGCTCATCGACTGGCTGGACTACAACGGCTACATGGTTGTCACCAAGCCGGTGAAGGAATTCACCGACAGCGCCGGTCGCCGCAAGCTCAAGGGCAACATGGACATCGAGCTGGCGGTGGACATGATGCGCCTGGCGCCGAAGCTGGATCATGTCATCCTCTTCTCCGGCGACGGCGACTTCCGTTCGCTGGTGGAGGCGGTGCAGGAAATGGGCTGTCGGGTGACAGTCATATCCTCGGTGGAAACGCGCCCGGCCATGATCGCCGACGACCTGCGCCGCCAGGCGGACGATTTCGTCGAGCTGTTGGACATGAAGGACATCATCGGCCGCCCGCCCCGACCACGCCCGCAAGAGGACAACGGCGGTTCCGGGCTTCCGTCCTTCATCGAGGACCCCGATGGCTGAGCCCGGTGGCGGCTCCGGCGGCGCGCCTTCCGACGCGGCGCGCCTGCCGCCGCCCGATTGCGGCCTGTGTCCGCGTCTGCACGCCTTCCTGCAAGAGCAGCGCCGGCTGCATCCGGACTGGTTCAACGCCCCGGTGCCCCCCTTTGGCCCGGACGACGCGCGGCTGGCCATCATCGGCCTCGCTCCGGGGCTGCGCGGCGCCAACCGAACCGGCCGTCCCTTCACCGGCGATTTCGCCGGCGACCTGCTTTATGGCACGCTGCTGAAGCTGCGCCTGGCGCGCGGCACCTACGCCGCCCGGCCCGACGACGGACTCGAGCTCGTCGATACCGTCATCATCAACGCCGTGCGCTGCGTGCCACCGCAGAACAGGCCGACACCGCAGGAAATCCGCACCTGCAACCGCTTCCTGAAGGCCGAGTTCGATGCCCGCGAAAGCGTGCGCGTCATCGTCGCGCTGGGCCGCGTGGCCCATGACGCGGTGCTGATGGCCCACGATCTGGTGCGCGCGCGCCACCCCTTCGCCCATGGCGCCGAGCACCATCTGCCGCACAACCGCGTGCTCGTCGACAGCTACCACTGCTCGCGCTACAACACCCAGACCGGCCGCCTTACCGCGCGAATGTTCGAACAGGTCCTCGCCCGCGCCCGGTCCCTCCTGCCATGACGCGCCTCCCCGTTACCACGCCCATCTCCGCCGTGCCCCATCGA
>JALVRJ010000158.1:0-195 GCA_027031305.1 Hyphomicrobiales bacterium
AGTCCAGCAGCTCATCCACGACCAGGAGCAGGCCATGGTCCGGATACTCCTGGTGGAACGCGGCCATCATCTCCTCGAAGGCCCGCTTGTTGTTGGGGACCTGGCTGGCATCCGGGAAGGTGTAGGTTACGCCCATGGCGGCCAGGTGCTCCTCCAGCTCGCCGACGAGGATGTCCCGTAGCGACATGGTGGTGG
>JALVRJ010000158.1:205-5471 GCA_027031305.1 Hyphomicrobiales bacterium
GCCCCTTGTTATCGACGGGCTGGTCGAACTGAAGCTGGGGGATCACAAGGCCGGTCAGCTTCTCGGCCATCTCGTCGGAGATGACATAGGTGCTGACCAGCTGGGAGGCAGCAGTGGTCTCATCGGCATCCCGTAGCTGGACTACGGACTCGATGGGCTCGAATTGGATCAGGTCTCCATATCTCATTGCACATGCCCCCTTGCAGCTTCGCTTCTTGTTTCCTTCATGTCGTCACCTCCGGACTGGCCACCAGAAAATCGCGAATCGGGTAGCGACGGTATTCGGGGTGGTCCGGGACGGCGTAGGTCATGTGACCATCCACGATGGATCCGTTCCAGGCGGCCACGACCGTCTTGTTCCGGGACAATCCCTGAAGCAGACGCAAAGGATCCTGCTTCAGGTGGACATCGAAAAGGATCTCGATGTTGTCGAGCAAAACCAGCTCGCCTGTGGCTTCACCCACGATTTCGCCCAAGAGCCGCGGTAGCTGCAGAGCCCGTTGGCGTTCGGTCAGGTCCAGCATCCGGCGAGACAGCTCGAGATTGACGTTGACGAGCGGTGCGGAGGTCGAGGCCGACACCTCCTGCAACGCGGACGTCTTCCCGCTTCCTGCCGGGCCCACCATCAGGATCAGGCGGTGATAGAGCTCGCGAGCCTCGCCGATCTTTCGCAGGACCTGATCCGCCAAGGGCTCCGCCATTACTCGTTTCCTCCGTCTTTCGTATCGCCGTGCGTCTCTTCCAACCAGCGGTCAATGGCTTCCTTCCGGAAGCGCCAATGGCGGCCAATCTTCTGGCACGGGACTTTACCTTCCCGAACGAGCTTGTAGAGCGTCGATTTCGGTATTTTCAGGTAGGCAGACAACTCGTCGATGGTAAGAACGGAGCTTGGTTCATCTTTCATCGGACATGCCTATTCAGGACGCGATTTTCCCCATTACCACGGCCCTGAAGCTTACAGTTGCTGCTAATTGCTATCAAGTAATATTCTCATTGCCGTTCTCATCATCCCTCCGAATGACGATAAGCACCTGCGGCATGGCTTTAGGGTCTGGTCTCAATAAATACAGCGCGCCAGTCTGGCGCAAGAATGGAAAAGTCAATGACTTGCATTTGATCGTTCATTCTTGCGCCAGACTGGCGCCACGCAATTTATGGGACCTGAGCCTAGGTGCTCTTGGTCTGTTGAGAAATCGTCGGTTGCCTCAAGGTGCATCTTGTATTGCACTCATGTCTCGAAAGTTGTTGCTTTCAGTATGTGCTACGTCAAAGCTCACCCCAGAGCGCCCTTGAGGGTGTTGGCGACGTCGTCGGCGGCTTGTTTGACCGGGTTGGCGGCCAGGTGGGCGTAGCGGGCGGTGGTCTGGACCTGCGTGTGGCCGAGGAGCTTGCCGATCATCGGCAGGCCCTGGCCGGAGGACACGGCGAAGGATGCGAAGGTGTGGCGCAGGTCGTGGATGCGGGCGTCCTTCAAGCCGGCGCGCGCCCGCACGCGTTGCCAGAAGGGTTGCAGGTCGCTGAGCGGCTTGCCCTCCAGCGTGCCGAATATCACCCACGGGTTGCCCTCGATGCGTTTGGCCTTCTTCAGCTGTTCGATGGCTGGCCGGCCGAGGTGCACGACCTTGGCGCCAGTCTTGGAATCGGGCAGGCGCAGGGCGCCTTCCTCCAGATCCACATATTCCCACTTCAGGGTCATGATCTCGCCGAGGCGGCAGCCAGTCAGGATCAGCAGCCGCACGGCGAGGATGGCCGAGGGCAGCTCGATCCTTTCGGCTTCCATCTCGCGCAGCACCTCGCCGACCCGGCGGAGTTCCGAGGAGCTGAGGAAGCGTTCGCGCTTCTTCTCCGGATACTTGCGGATGTGCTTGCGCGGATTGGTGCCGTCGGGGCGCAGGCCCCACATCTCGGCGAGGTTGAACATCTTGGAGACGACCTCGAGGCAGCGGTTGGCCTGATAAGGGATGTGGCGCAGGTCGTGGTGGAATTTCGCCACGTCGGCGCGGGTCACTTCCGTCACCGCGAGATGGCCGAGCGCCGGCAGGATGAACCTGCGCAGGTTGCGGCGGTATTCCCGCGCCGTGCTGGCTTTCAGCCGGACGGCGATGTGTTCGGCGTCGAAACGTTCCGCCAGCTCCCTGACCGTGATCGCGGTGCGCTTCGCCTTGCGTTCGGCGGCAGGGTCTTCACCCTTGCAGGCGGCGGCGATGATTTCCATCGCGCGGCTGCGGGCCTGGGCGCAGGTCAGCACGGTGGCGGATCCGAGCGTCATCCGGCGTGAGCGCCGCCCGGCCCGGTATTGCACGACGTAGCTCTTGCGCCCGCTGGGCAGGACGCGCAGGCCCAGCCCGGGGATTTCCGTATCCCAGATGAAATATTCCGATGCCTTGGGGGAGGCGGCATCGACGACGCGCTTGGTGAGTTTGGGCATGATCATGCGCTCCCTGAGGTGCAGATGAAAGCCTGTTGCTGGACCATTGCGTGCTGGCGTGTCATAGTCAAGCAACATACTGAAATAGAAGAAGAAATGATTATTTCTTCGAGTTCGTGCGCAATCTCGCCTGCCTGCATGGCGGGCCAAAAGGAGGGGGATGTCCTCGGGAATCACCTCGGCTTCCATGGAAGCATGGAAGCACGCGCGGCACATCTGGAAGCGATATGGAAACAAGAGGGAGCGAAACGGCGTTCATTCGAGCGAAAAGGCGCGAAAGGGCGGAATTGTGCGGCCCGGCGTATGTGGCGGAAATTGCGGGATAAAACGCATTCGTGCGCGGCATGGCGCAACATATTCAAAACGGCTCATAACCTGAAGGTCGCAGGTTCAAATCCTGCCCCCGCAACCAATTTCTCCCAATATTTCAAAAGCTTCCCCGCCGCCCACCCGGGCGGCGTTTTTGCCTGCGCTGATTTTGGAAGCAAGCGGGGGGGAGGAAATTCTGCATGCGCGCGCCAGGGTGTGTTGCAGGATGGCCCGCCCGCTTATGTGGATAAATTGCCGAGCAGATTGATTCGCAACTAACACTGGTGTTAGCCTTCCTCCGTCAATTGTCTGCGGGGAGGGATTTCACATCATGGGAGTGCGCCGCATCACGGCGAAGTTCGAGATTGTCACGCCGATGTTCCTCGGTGGGGCGGAATACGAGGCTTCGCGCATTCGTGGCACGGCGGTGAAGGGCGCACTGGCCTTCTGGTGGCGGGCGCTGAATTTCGCGCGGTTTGTGGAAGAACAAGGAGGTGATGCCAACAAGGCGCTGGAGGCAATGCGCACACGAGAGCGCACCTTGTTCGGCAGTTCTCAGAAAGGGCAGGGCGCGTTTCTGCTGCGGGTGAAAGATAAGGAACTGAAAACGATAGATCCACCGGCACAAATGCGCATGAAAGATGGCGGGTTGAAGGGTTCGGTTGTTGGTGTTGGTGCGCGTTATCTTGGGTATGGACTGGTTAATGCTTTCCACACCAAGGCAAATCCTGCGAAAAACAAGCCGGAAAAGAAAGGAGGGCAGCTTGAGCGCAATTGTTTCGCCGCCGGACAGCTATTTTCTCTTGAACTGGTTTTCCGGCCAAACGCCGATACGGCTGACATCAAGGAGATTATCGAGGCGCTCAAGCTGTTCGGCCTGCTCGGTGGCTTGGGTGCACGGGTGCGTCGTGGCTGGGGTTCTTTGGCGCTCACATCGTTAAAGGCTGAAAATCTGCCGGAAGGTGTGGATGCTGCCTGGCAGGCGCCGGAAAGCCGCGAAGATTACATTGCGCGCCTGAAAGAGCTGTTCACCGACCACCCTTTGCTCCAACAATCCGGTACGGATTGGCGGCTGACCGCTTTTGCCAGGGAGAGTCGGATATGGGTTGCCAACGAAAAGGAGAACTTTGGCCTCAGCATGCTCGACAAGCTGGGGCGCGCGATGCTCAATTATCGCGCGATGGGCAGAGGTGGTGCGACAGCGGTGGGGGGACAAGCCATTCTACGCCAATTTGTGGAAGATCACGACTGGTTTCGGAAAGCACACAATGGCGTGGATATTCCATACCGAAGCGCGTTCGGGTTGCCACATATGTATGACAGCTTGAGGGGGGAGGGTGTGACTGTTGCCGGTAAGGAGTCGGATCGTCGCGCCAGTCCGTTGATGTTTCATATCCATAATGTTGGTCATGAGGCTGTTGGGTTGTTGACGTTGATACCCACGGCTTTTCTTGGGAATGGTCTGCAAATCCAAGCCACGCGAAGAAAAGGCGTACCTCGCCAGACAAAGCGAGCTTATGATCTTTCTACGCCTTACGGCGCAAAAAATGCCAGTGGATTGGATGTGTTGCAAGACTTTGTGGGAGCCGGATCAAGCCACTTCACGCCCAACCAAGTTGTAAGTTTCACACAGGTGCTGCCATGAGTGGCGGAGGGGAGAAAATCCTGCATTTCAGCATCGGGCCGGTGCAGGGGTTCATCGCCGATGCACGGCGCTTGCGGGATTTCTGGGCCGGGTCGTTCCTGCTCTCCTGGTTGGCCGGGCAGGCCATGAAGGCGGTGGTGGAGAATGGCGGCACGATCGTTTTTCCAAAGGTGGACGGAGACGAGCTGTTCGAGGCGATCAACAATCCTGCAGACGCCACCGCCTACATCGGGTCGCTGCCCAACCGCTTCAAGGCAAAAGTGCCGGATGGTTTCGATCCGCAAGAGTGTGTGAAGGCGGTGGAGGGCGCATGGAAAAGACTGGCGGACAAGATCTGGAACGAGTTCGTCGGGCCGGTTGTTGATATGGGATACGGCAACGACACTAGGGACATCTGGGACAGACAAGTCAACAATTTCTGGGAAATCACTTGGGTCATGGGCGACGACCCAAGTGACAAGAACAATGCCCGATGGCTGGATCAGCGCAAGAACTGGCGCACGCACTGGCAGGAGGACGAGGAAAGCGACCTGTGCACGCTAATGGGCCATTATCAGGAGCTGTCCGGATATACCCGCATTCACGATCGTGACGCGCAGGCGGCCTTCTGGAAGGCGCTGACGGAACAGGAATATCTGCATCCTCATACGCAGGGGAAGAGGAGCCTGCGCGAACTGAACCTTCGCCCGGATGAACGCCTGTGCGCCATTGCGCTCATCAAGCGGGTGTTTCCACTCATTGCGAAGGATGTGCTGGGCTGGTGGCCGGGTGGTGACAAGCTATCCACCATCAACTGGCCCTCCACCAGCTACATCGCGGCGGTGCCATGGCTGAAGACGGTGGAAAAGTCCATTTCAGAGGATGCGCGCAACAGCTATCCCGCG
>JALVRJ010000159.1 GCA_027031305.1 Hyphomicrobiales bacterium
CCCCCGGCACGCCACCGTCGCGCACCAGCAGGTTGGAGCCCACCCCGATGACCGTGACGGGAATGTCCTCGTCCAGTTGCGCGAGAAACCTTGCGAGATCCTCCTCGTCCGCCGGCGAAAACAGCACCTCCGCTGGCCCGCCCACCCGGAACCATGTCAGCTCCTTCAGCGACCGGTTGGGGCTGAGCCGGCCGCGCACGTGCGGCAGGCGTTTCAGCAAGGCCTCGCCATCGATACCCATGATGCTCACCCCTTCGCCAACAGCGCCGGCATCGCCTTCGCCCAGTTGGTAATGTCTCCCGCGCCCAGGAACACCACCACGTCGCCTGGCCGCGCCAGCGCCCGCAGCAGCGGGGCGATTGCCGCCGCCATGTCCACGTGCGGATCAGCCTCGGGGTTCACCACCCGCACGTCACGCTGACCACGCGCCAGCATGGCATCCGCCAGCGCCACATGGGTGCGCCCTTCGATGGGCTGCTCGCCGGCCGCGTAAACCGGCGCCAGGATCACGCTGTCGGCCTCGGTGAAGCACGAAGCGAAATCGTCGAACAGGGAATCGAGCCGCGTGTAGCGATGTGGCTGCTTCACGGCGATGACACGGCCATTCTCGCCCGCCACCTGCCGCGCCGCGTGCAGGACGGCGGCGATTTCCACCGGATGATGGCCATAATCGTCGAAGATGTTCACCCCGTTCCATGTGCCCACGTGGGTGAAGCGGCGGCCCACGCCGGAAAAGCTCGCCAGTCCCCTGCGGATGTCGTCGGCCGACACCCCCAGCTCGTGCGCCACCACCACCGCCGCGGTGGCATTCAGCACGTTGTGCTCGCCCGGCATGGGCAGAACGAGGTCGCGCAGCTCCACCACCTCATCCTTGCGGCGCTCATTGAGGGTGACGGAAAAGCGCGAGCGTCCACCCTCGATCACCAGGTCATGCACCCGCGCGTCGGCCTGTGGATTGAAGCCATAGGCGATGACGCGCCTGTCCTGCACGTCGGCGATCAGCGAGCGCACTTCCTCGTGGTCCGAGCAGGCCACGGCGAAGCCATAGAAAGGTATGTTCTCGACGAAGCGGCGAAAGGCCCGGCGCAGGCTGTCGAAGTCGCCATAGAAGTCCAGGTGTTCCGGGTCGATGTTGGTGACGATGGCCACGTCCGCCGGCAGGCGCAGGAAGGTGCCGTCCGATTCGTCGGCCTCCACCACCATCCACGGCCCCGCGCCCATGCGCACGTTGGTGTTCAGCGACTGGATGATGCCGCCGTTGATGATGGTCGGGTCCAGCCCGCCGGCCTGCAACAGCTGGCCGACGAGGGAGGTGGTGGTGGTTTTGCCGTGCGTGCCGGCCACCGCCACACCGTTGCGGAAGCGCATGAGCTCGACGAGCATCTCCGCCCGCTTCACCACCGGCAGGTGCCGCCGGCGCGCCTCCATGAGCTCGGGGTTGTCCGGCTTGATGGCGGAGGACACCACCAGGATGTCCGCCCCTTCCAGGTTTTCCGGCCTGTGTCCGATCATCACCTCGATGCCCTTCTCGCGCAGCCGTTGCACGTTGGGGCTTTCCCTTATGTCGGACCCCTGCACGCGGTAGCCCAGCTCGTTGAGCGCCTCGGCGATGCCGCTCATGCCGATGCCGCCGATGCCGACGAAATGAAACAGGCCGACATCGCGCGGCATTTTCATCATCCGTTCCGCCATGTTGTCCTCAAG
>JALVRJ010000160.1 GCA_027031305.1 Hyphomicrobiales bacterium
CAGCTTCACCCTGTTGATGATGAACATCGACATCCTGTTGCTGGAAAGGTTTGTCACGCCGGACCAGCTGGGCATCTATTTCGCCGCCGCCCGCGTCATCGCCTTCGTCGCCTTCGTCCATTTCGCTGTGGTCGCCGTCGCCATGCCACGTTTCGCAGCCGCCTATGCCAGGCGTGACATCGCCACCGCCGCCCGGCTGTTGCGCCTGTTCCGGCTGTGGACCCTGGCGCCTTCGCTGCTCGGCACCGGCGTGCTGTTGCTCATGGGGCCATTCATCCTTGGCATGTTCGGGCCTGAGTTCGTCTCGGCCATGCCGATCATGATCGTGCTGGCGGCGGGCTACCTGGCCAATGCCCTCACCGGCCCCGCCGAGGCCATGCTGGCGGTGTCCGGCAAGCAGGTGTTCATCGCCTGGCTCTCCGGCGTCACGGCGGGCCTCAACGTGGTGCTCAACCTGGTGCTGATTCCCGTCCACGGTCCGCTCGGCGCCGCCATCGCCACCAGCTGCTCCTTCATCTTCCAGGCCGCCATGCTGTGGTGGGCCAGCAATCGCCTGGTGCGCAAGGGCTATGACGAGGCCTCGACCGAGCACGACGAAGCGGCAATGGCGGAAACGCGATGATCACGCCTCCGGAACTGGCGCGGGACATGGAACGCAACGCCGCCTGGCTGGCGCTGGAGGATTGCGCGCTGGAGCCCACGCCGGTGGCCACGTGGGCCTTCGCCGGCACGGCCAACGAGGTTTTGCCCGAGCATCGCCGCCCCACGCTGCTGTTCATGGAAGGGTCCGACGGCGGCCTGCTGGGTGCCTTTCCCCTGTTGTTCGAGCATCGCCGCTGGAGGCCCCTTGGCCGCCTCGCCACCAGCTTGTGGGGCGACATGGATTTCCTCGGCGTGCCGCTCGTCCATTCCGACCATGCCATCGACGTGCTGCAAGACCTGTTCGCCATGGTCCGCGTCTCGGGCATCGCCGCGGTGGAATTCCGCCACCTGCCGGCCGACGGTCCGTTCCTCGCCGTGCTGAGACAGGCTCTGGCGCGCCACGGCCTGCGGCCCGTCGTCATGGATCGGTGGCGGCGCGCCGTGCTCGACGCCACCCGTGATCCACAAGCCTGGTGGCGCGAGGACATGTCCGCCCGCCACCGCGGTGAATGGCGCCGTCGCAAGCGGCGGCTGGCCGAACGGGGCGCGCTGACCTTCGAGCGGCTCGAGCGCACGGCCGACGTGATGCCCTGGCTGGAAGAATTCATGGCCCTGGAAGCGGCCGGCTGGAAGGGCGAGGCGGGCACCGCGCTCGCCTGCCAGCCGCACACGCGCGCCTTCGTCCGCCGCGCCTTGCCGGCCTTTCACGCGCGCGGCGCCCTGGCGTTCTTCCGCCTGCGGTTGGATGGGCGCACCATCGCCAGCACCTTCGGGTTCATTCAGCGCGACATGGCCTGGATGGTCAAGATCGCCTTCGACGAGCGCCTGCGCCGGTTCTCTCCCGGCGGCCTGTTGGTCATCGAGCTGAGCGAGGCCTTCATGGCCGATCCGCGCATCCGGCTGGTGGATTCCTGCGCCGTGGCCGATCATCCGCTGGTCAGCCACGTCTGGCGCCAACGGCGGGAAATGGTGGACGTGCTCGCGCCCCTGCCGCACACCGGCAAGACGCGCTTCACCCTCATCGCCGCCGTCGAGCGCGCCTTCCGCCAGACACGGGCGCGGGCCGTCCGGGTGGTGGAAGAACTGCGCAAGCGTCGCAAGCGCGAAAAGCGACAGGCCGGGAAGGGCGCGCAAGCGACATGAAAGGAATGCCAACGAGTGCAAGGACGGGCCGCGGCAAGCGCTTTTGTGCGGCCCGTTCACGTTCCCATGGAGATCTGGGCGGGCACACAGCGGCGAGAGCTCTTCACACATCCCGGCATGAGCGATTTGCGGTTGAAGGGCGCAAAAAAGAGGCCGCCCGAAGGGGCGGCCAAGTGATATATAGGGAGGAAACGCCCAGGAAGGGCATCGCATGGACGGAAAAATGTTCCGGCCTTGCACCCGCATTTCTGGCAAGCCGTGGCCGAAAAGGCAATGGCTTGCGCCGCCCTGCGACAAGTTGTCTGAGAAAATTCGAATATATAAATACAACCTCCTGAATTTTCGCGGCTCTTCATGCCGTCGAGGCACGTGTGGAGCGTCCTTCCGGAATGAAACATGGGCAATATTGCGGCGCGCTGCGCGGTTTCAAGCAGGAATGCGGGCGAAAAACAGCGCCCGCAGCCGCTTGGTCAGCGGCCCCGGTGCGCCACCGCCAACGACGTGTCCGTCGATGCGCACCACCGGCATGACGCCGAAGGTGGCCGCCGTCTGGAAGGCCTCGTCCGCCGTCAGCGCCTCTTGCGGGCTGAAGGGGCGCAGTTCCACGGGAATACCTTCGCGCTCGGCGATTTCCAGCAGGATGGCGCGGCGAATGCCGGGCAGGATGCGCGGTTGGCCATCCATTTCCAGCGGCGAGGTGATGATGACGCCGTTCTTGACGATGTAGGCCGAGGATGAGCAGCCCTCCGTTACCAGGCCGTTCTCCACCATCCAGCCTTCCGCCGCGCCGGCCTCGGTTGCCCGTTGGCGCGACAGGACCTGCGCCAACAGGGCGATGGACTTGATGTCGCGCCGCCGCCAGCGTTGTTCCTCTACCAGTTTCACCGCGATGCCCCCGGCCACGCGCGGGTTGTCGACAATGGCCATG
Source organism: Hyphomicrobiales bacterium (assembly GCA_027031305.1). Classification (GTDB taxonomy): domain Bacteria; phylum Pseudomonadota; class Alphaproteobacteria; order Rhizobiales; family Aestuariivirgaceae; genus Thermopetrobacter. Next base: position 2,714 of record JALVRJ010000160.1, read on the forward strand.
GCCTTCGGGAAGGCGAAGACCACCGGCTCGGCATGTTCCGGGAAAGGGAAGTCGCGCTCGGCCACGCCCCGAGTGATCTGCGCGTAGATGACGCCTTCCTCCAGCCGGTTGCGGGCGATCAGCTCCTCGTGCATGGCCAGGAAGGCGGCCGGAGACAGCGGCCAGGCGATGCCCAGCGCCTTCAGCGAACGCGAAAGCCGCGCCACCATCCGCTCCGCGTCCAGCAGCCGTCCGTCGATCACCGGCGTCACCTCGTAGGCGCCATCGCCGAACAGGTAGCCGCGGTCGAAGGGAGAAACACGGGCCTTCTCTTCCGGCACGTAATGGCCGTTCACGTATACGATGCGTGACATGTCGTTGCCTCGTGCAAGAAAAAACCCGGGAGCGTGATGCTCCCGGGGAAACTAGCACGAACATCCCGCCTTGTCAGAACGTATCCAGCGGCACCTTGAGGTAGCGGATGCCGTTGTCCTCCGGCTCGGGCAGCTTGCCGGCGTGGATGTTCACCTGGATGGACGGAATGATCAGCCGTGGCAGGCTCAGGGTGGCGTCGCGTTCGGTGCGCATCTTCACGAATTCCTCTTCCGTGATGCCATCGCGCACGTGAATGTTCTTGCGGCGCTCCTCGCCCACCGTGGTTTCCCAGGCCGGGGCGCGGCCCTTGGGTGGATAGTCATGGCAGACGAAAATGCGCGTCTGCTCGGGCAGTGACAGGATGCGGCGGATGGAACGATACAGCGTGCGCGCGTCGCCACCGGGGAAGTCGGCCCGCGCCGTGCCGACGTCGGGCATGAAGATGGTGTCGCCGACGAAGGCGGCATCGCCGATGACGTGGGTCATGCACGCCGGCGTGTGCCCCGGCGTATGCAGGGCCACCGCCCGCATCGAACCGATAGCGTATCCCTCGCCGTCCTCGAACAGGTGGTCGAAATCTTCCGGCGACCCTTGCAGCGCCTTCTCGTCGTTGAAGATGCGCCCGAAGGTCTTCTGCACCGTGTCGATGGACTTGCCGATGCCGATCCTGCCGCCGAGGCGCTCCTTGACGTAGGGCGCGGCGGAAAGATGGTCGGCGTGGGCGTGGGTTTCGATGATCCAGTCCACCTTCAGCCCGTTGTCCTGCACGAAACCGATCACCCGGTCGGCCGAGCGCGTGTCGGTGTGGCCGGAAACGGGGTCGTAATCCAGCACCGTGTCGATGATGGCGCAATGATCGCTGTCGGGGTCCTTCACCACGTAGCTGATGGTGGCCGTCTGCGGGTCGAAGAAGCCCGTCACCTCCGGCCGTGTGTCCAGGTCGACGATTGTCTCGTTTTCACGCACCTGCGTGGACATCGTTCTGCCTCCTCGCGTTGCAATGTCTCGCGCGCCCCGCGTGGCGGCGGCGCGGCGTTCATATCAGGAACTTCTAATAAACTAGGGTGAAAATAGCTGACTTCAATACTCGGGTATTTCCGCCAGGCGAGATGACAAAGCGGCAACACCGATGACTTCCACGGATGCGTGGAGGCGGGAAAAGCGACAAGCCGTGGACGGGGGCTCCGCTCAGTTTGCCGCCTTCAGTCGCACGCGGACGCTGGCGACACGCGCCGGCACCGCGCCGAGGCGGGTGTGAAAGCGCGCCTGGGCGCCATCGGCCAACACCCGCGCGTCCTTGCCGATCCGCCAGTGGTAAAGCGAACGGCCCAGGGGATCGAGCAGATCCAGCGACACCGGCGCCATGGCCACCTGCCGGCCGGTGCGGTTGACGATGCGCCCGCTGATGGCCAGCTCCCGTCCACCGTCTGGTGTCGGCACCCAGCGCACCAGCAAGGTTTCCATGTCCAGCCGGGGCGGCGGCACCCGCACGCCCAACGCCTGATACAGCCGCGACGCGCCCGGCAGCAGCCGCGCCACGTCGGCGGCGAACAGCTTCAGCCCCGTCAGCAGCGCCAGCACCGTCACCAACAGCATCAGCCAGCGCCGGCGCTCCGCCGCGCGCGCCTTCTCGCGGCGGGCGCGCGCCTTTTCCCGTGCCAGGGCTTCCGCCGCCAGCCGCGTGGCGGCGTCCGGCTCCAGCGCGTTCTCGTTGGCCGCTGCCGGCACCGGGCTGGGAGGCACGTCCCTTGACGCCGTGCGCGACAGCCGCGCCTCGCAAGGAGACGGTTCGCAAGAAAGGTTCAGGGCTCTGGCCGTTTGCTCTATCATGCCGCCACCGACCTCGTGAGTGTTGATTCGCGCTCGCGCCGGCCCGCAGGACGCGGACCCGGTGATCCTGGCGGACATGAAAGCGCAAACATGGTTAAGGCGTCGTAAAGACCCGTGGGTCATGATGAACACATGAATAACGATTCTCCCATCGTCAGGTTCGACAGGGTGGGGCTGCGCTACGGCAACGGGCCGGAGGTGTTGCGCGACATCTCCTTCAGCCTGGCCAATGGCGACATGGTGTTTCTCACCGGCCCTTCCGGCGCCGGCAAGAGCAGCCTGCTGCGCCTGATGTACCTGGCGTTGCATCCCACGCGCGGGCGCATCGAGATGTTCGGACAGGACGTCTCCACCCTGCCGCGCCCCGCCCTGGCCCGCTTGCGGCGGCACTTCGGCGTGGTCTTTCAGGACTTTCGCCTGCTCGACCACCTGACCACCTTCGAAAACGTGGCCCTGCCGCTGCTGGTGCGCGGCGAGAAGATTGCGCATTTCGGCCAGAACGTGCTGGAACTGCTGCACTGGGTGGGCCTTGGCCATCGCGTGCACGCCCGACCCAGCGTGCTCTCC
>JALVRJ010000161.1 GCA_027031305.1 Hyphomicrobiales bacterium
ACCCGAACATCCGCTTCCAGCAGATGAAGACGCTGGAGCGCGAGGTGAAGCGGGTGGATTCCATGCCCATCCGCTATCACCTGAACGACGAGGAAGGGCGCTACCTGCCGGAGGTGGACGAGGACAAGCTGCCCGAGCGCGCCTGGAACCTGAAAAAGCTGCTGACTTCGCATGAGATGGCGCACGTGGCCTTCACGCTGTCCATCCAGACGGTCATGGGCGCCTTCGTGCTGCTGACGCTTGGGCGCTGGTTCGGCATCGGCCCGCTTGCGCAGGTGGCGGCGTCCGGCGTGGGCGCATGGCTGCCGTGGCTCATGGTGGCACTTGCAGCCTTCGGCCTGTTCAAGCTGAACATGCACCTGGGGCGGCCGCACCGCTTCTACCGCGGCTTCTACAACCTGCGCCTTTCGCCGGTGAGCCGCGAGATCGCGGGTGTCTCCGCCTTTTTCGCGGGGCTGGTCGGCTATGCCTTCTTCAACCTGTTCGACAACGCCTTCACCGGTGTCTTGCGCGAATTGTCCGCCGTGCTGGCGCTGGCTGGCATGGGCTTCGGCGGCTACTACATGTACAAGCTCTACCGCATCAAGGCGCGGCCCTACTGGGATCACTGGCACACCGGCGTGGCCTTCCTGAGCACGGGGCTGGCCGGTGGCGCGGTGCTCATCGCGCTGGCGGCGCTCATCGGCGGGGTATACACCGCGGCGCTGGGGCAACTGACCGGATTGTTGGTGGCGCTGGCCACGGCGGCCGAGGCACTGGCGTTGTTCGTGCAGTGGAAGGGACAGCGCAAGGCCAGCTCCGAGGCCGCGGTGTCGTGGATGTTCATGACGCGCACCTATGGCCACACCTTCACGCTCCGGCTGGCGCTGATGGCGGCGGCCTTCGCCACGGCGCTGCTGCTGGCCTTCACCGGCTGGGCGGCGGTGCTCGTTCCGCTGGCGTTGGCCCTGTTGACCGAGAAGCTCATCGGCCGCGCGCTGTTCTTCGCCGTGGTGGTGCCCACCACCATGCCCGGCGCCTACTTCTGGAAAAACCCGGGCTTCGTGGAGCACGCGCGCGAGATTGGCCTGGCGGAGAATCCAGCCGTCGGAGTGGCTTACGAAAGGCACCACGCGTTTCGGCTGGATGAGCTGATAGCCACCATCCGCGACACCAGCTGGGAAGAGAAAAAAGCGCAGTTCAAGCGTATTTTCACAGGCTGAAGAGTGCCTTGCGGAGATATCCAGGCGGTCGACAGATGAGCTTTCGGGGCAAAGGCAGGGAGATTCATGCCTTGTCGCTGGAAGGGCCATGGATCCTTGGCGCTCGTGCGTGGCTGGAGTCGGAGCTGGACCTATTGCAATGAGGCCGCGGCGGTTGGGCCGCGGGTAGGGATCACCCCGATAGTAACGATCGGCTTCCTGATATAGCCCGAGCTTCAATGAGGCCGCGGCGGTTGGGCCGCGGGTAGGCCGGGTGGCCGTTGGACAAGCTGTTCGACCCTCCCGACGGGCTTCAATGAGGCCGCGGCGGTTGGGCCGCGGGTAGGTGTCGAAGAAGCCGCCGCAGGTGACCATCTGACGGCCAGCTTCAATGAGGCCGCGGCGGTTGGGCCGCGGGTAGGCCCTGCTAAGGGCGGGCGCCTTTTGCTATTTTCGGCGCTGCTTCAATGAGGCCGCGGCGGTTGGGCCGCGGGTAGGCATCCCCCGATGC
>JALVRJ010000162.1:0-2111 GCA_027031305.1 Hyphomicrobiales bacterium
TCCTGGTGGCGTGGAACTGGGTGGGGGCGGTGATCTCGCTGTTGTTCGACCCCGCCGGCACCTTGTTGCTGCGGTTGCACGAGGGGCTGGGCAGCCTGTTCATCCTGCTGGGGCTGGTGCTGGCTTTCATCCTGATGGTGCGGCTGGTGCGCGCCACCCTGAAGGTGGGCACGTGGGGAGCGGTGGGGTTCAACGTGGCGCAGCTCCTGGCCACCGTGGTCGTCACCCTGTGGTTGTTCGAGCCTCTTGCGTGAGGCGCGGGGGAGATTGCCACTACCCGGCTTCGTCCGCCGGCACGGAGATTTCCAGCAGGTTGCCGTCGGGGTCGCGGATGTAGACGGAGAGGATGGGGCCGGTGGCGCCGGTGCGGCGCACGGGGCCTTCCTCCACCGGCACATCGCAGGCGCGCAAGTGGCGCAATATGTCCGCCATGGGCGGCTCGGCCAGTAGGCAGATGTCCGCCGAGCCGGGCGTGGGGGCGGCGGCGTGGGGTGGATAGGGCGCGTCCGCCGGGTGCAGGTTGATCTTCTGCCGATTGAACAGCAGTGCCTTGCGGCCCTCGCCGAAGGTGATTTCCCTCATGCCCAGCACGCGGGTGTAGAAGGCGCGGGTCGCCGCCATGTCCCGCACCGTCAGCACCAGGTGATCGAGGCGGCGGAGGCGGATCACGAGGTGGCCTCCAGCGTCTCTATGACCAGCTGGTCGTTGGTGTAAACACAGATGTCGGCGGCGATGCGCATGGCGCGGCGGGCGATGGCCTCGGCGTCCATGTCGGTGTCCATTAGCGCGCGGGCGGCGGCGAACGCGTATGAGCCGCCGGAGCCGATGCCCGCCACGCCGCCTTCCGGCTCCAGCACGTCGCCGGTGCCGGTGAGCACCAGCGTGTTTGCGGCATCTGCCACGATCATCATGGCCTCCAGCCGCCGCAGATACCTGTCGGTGCGCCAGTCCTTGGCCAGCTCCACGCAGGCGCGCACCAGCTGGCCCGGATACTGCTCCAGCTTCGCCTCCAACCGCTCCAGTAGGGTGAAGGCATCCGCCGTGGCCCCGGCGAAACCGGCCAGCACCTTGCCACCCGCCAGCGTGCGCACCTTGCGCGCGGAGTGCTTGATGACCGTTTGGCCAAGGCTCACCTGGCCATCGCCCGCCACCACCACCTTGCCACCCTTGCGCACGGTGAGGATGGTGGTGCCGTGCCAGCCGGGGTTGGCGTTCGTGCCGTCGTGCGTGGCGGGGTTGGTCATGCTTGTGCCTCCGTGATGGGCCGGGTGGCGCGTTCGAGCCATTCGATGGTCCGTTCATCGCCCAACTGTTGCAGGTGAGGCAAGAGGGTTTTGCGCACTTGCCGGTGATACCCGTCCAGCCAGCGCCGCTCGTCTGCCGTCAGCAGGCCGGTGTCGATGAGGCGGCGGTCGATGGGGCAGAGCGTGAGCGTTTCGAACGAGAGCATGGGGCGCTCTTCCTCTGCACTTTCCCCGCCGGTCTTTTCCGGCTCGCGGGTGAGGATGAGGTTCTCGATGCGGATGCCGTAGTGGCCCGCGCGGTAATAGCCCGGCTCGTTGGAGGTGATCATGCCGGGCCTGAGCGCCGCCTTGCCCTTCAGCGAGATGTTTTGCGGGCCTTCGTGAACGTTCAGGAAGCAGCCCACGCCGTGGCCGGTGCCGTGGTCGTAGTCCAGCCCGGCGGCCCAGAGGAATTGCCGCGCCAGCACGTCGAGGTTCGCGCCGGTGGTTCCTTCGGGGAAGCGGGCGCGGGAAAGGGCCATCATGCCCTTCAGCACCAGCGTGAAGTGGCGTTTCTGCTCGGCCGTGGGCATCATGTCCGGCGGGCCGATGAAGACGGTGCGGGTGATGTCGGTGGTGCCGTCCATGTATTGGCCGCCGGAGTCCACGAGATACAGCTCGCCGGGTTCGAGCCGGCGGTTGGTGGCGGTGGTGACGCGGTAATGCACGATGGCCCCGTGCTCACCGGCGCCGGAGATGGTGTCGAAGGAGATGTCGAACAGCGGCTCGCCCAGTGCCGCGGCCGTTTCGAAGCGGAAGTTCTCCAGCTTCACGACGGCGTCGATCTCGTCCACCGAACCATCCGCCGCCGCCGTTTCCAGCCAGGCG
>JALVRJ010000162.1:2121-5435 GCA_027031305.1 Hyphomicrobiales bacterium
GGCGAGGAAACGCGTCATGGCGACGCCGTCGCGCACGTGCGCGGCGCGCATTCCGGCCCGTTCTTCGGGGGTCTTGCAAGCCTTGGGCAGCAGACACGGGTCTTGGGCGGTGATGATATCGGCACCGGCGTCTTCCAGCACGGAAACGAGGCGGGCGGCGGCCTGGTGGGCATCCAGCATGACCTTGCGGCCGGCTTCGCCCAGTTCGCGCAAGGCGGGCTCGATGGCTTCGAGCGGGTGGATGTCCGCCACTTCCTCCACCCGCGCGCGGGCCTCTGCCGCGAATTCCGGCGACAGGAGGAAGAGGCGCGCGCGTTGCGCCTCGTCCGCTGGCAGAAGCGCGAACCCCAGCACGACGGGGTTGTGGGCGATGGCGCGGCTGCGAATGTTGAACAGCCAGCTTGCCGAATCGGTGGCGGTGATCAGCGCCACGTCGGCGCCCTTGCCGGCGACGGCCTTGCGGATGTCGGCGAGCTTTTCTGGGGCCGCGCGGCCGGTGTATTTCAGCGGATGGGCGAAGATCTCCGCGTGCGGCGGGGCGGGGCGATCGGCCCATATTTCCTCCACCGGGTCGGGCAGGACGAAACGTAATTCCGCGCTCGCCTTTTCCAGCGCCGTGCGGTATCGCTTCGCGCTCGCGTGGGTAACGAGCCATGGGTTCACGCCGGCCGTCTCGCCATCGTGCAGGCGTTCGGCCAGCCATTCGGCAGGTTTGTGCTCGGCGATGGGCAGGATGGTGATGACGCTGGTGTCCACTTGTTGCGCGGCTTGCAGGGTGTAGCGGCCGTCGACGAACAGGGCGGCCACGTCCGCCGTGACGATGAGCAGGCCGGCGGAGCCGGTGAAGCCGGTGAGCCAGGCCAGGCGTTCCTCCGAGGCGGGCAGGTATTCGTTCTGAAAGGCATCGGCGCGCGGCACGATGAAGGCCGCCAGGCGCAGATTCCTCATGTGGTGGCGCAAGCGCGCGAGACGTTCCGCCGCGTGCTCCGGCTCGGCCTCGTCGACGAATGACTGAAACCGGCTGCGGGCGGGTACGGTTTTGGAGTTTGCTGTGAGCGCGTTCGTCATGACAACGACTTTGGCCACGAGAGTCGCAAGGTTCAAGGGGCTGGGCAACCGTCGCGCGGAAAAGGATGCACAAGGAAGGGAGGTGGTATTTTGATGCCAAACCCGATTCCCCAGGTCGGAAATGTGGTAGAATTGTGGAACCATTGTGGGGAGTTAGTAAAATTCAGCATGAATACAGATGGTTGCGAATGACCTCAAGGTATTCACTGAGCGCATATCAGAATTACCTGATTTACCATTGATAAAGTTCGGCCGGGCGCGCATATAAGCGTCAACACGAAGGACGGAGCCGCTCCGAACATTGTTGGCAAACGGTGTCGGCGCATCAGCTTCTCCTCCCTCTGTTGCTGTTCTTGAGAAGTCAGGCCAGAAGTTCTCCCCTCCCTCTTCTTTCTCCTTCCTGGCTTCTTGATCCTGGCCCGGCTGGACCCCTCCCCCAGCCGGGCCTTTTTCTTTTGAAACCGAAATGTGCGCCGTCCGAAGGGACTTTCCGACGCTGGCCGGCTGCAAATCGCGCTCCTTCCCTTCCTTGAAATGGCGCTGCTATTCCTGCGAAAGCCCCTACCGGTTTTCGCTCGGCCAATCGCCGGAAATTCCTCTTCGTCCGTCACCCATTTCGGTTTCGGGGGCACCTGCCCAAATCTTTCCGCGTGGCTTCATCTCGCTGGCTTTCCCTCCTTGCCAATAGGGCAGGGCTATTGGCGGCGTCGGGAAGGTCAGCGATATTTTGCGATAATGACGCTGGCATCCGCGCTCCTCACACAGCTGGAGGCTTGCCTGACCGTGGGTGTTCGGTGATCGGCCGGCTGCAAACCGGCATGGACTTTCTTGAAATGGCGCTGCTATTCCTGCGGAAAGGAGCGCGATTTTCGCTCGGCCAATCGCCGGAAATCACTCTCCGTCCGCCCCCCATTCAGGGGCCAGTTTTTTCGCTCCACATTTTCCTTTCAGTCTTCCCTTCGATGCTGTCGGCGCAGCAGCAGGGTGCTCCAGCCTTCCAGGCGCCAGCGGCGGAGAAGCTTCAAGCCGCGGGGCAGGTAGGCGCCGAGCACAAGCGCTTCGTGCTCCGCCAGCAGGCCGGAGAGGACGAGGTGCCCGCCCGGGGCCAGGGTGTTCGTCAGCTCCGGCGCCAGCCGCACCAATGGACGGGAGAGGATGTTGGCGAAGACTAGGTCGAACCCTCCGTGCGAAAAGGGCGTTGCCCTGCGCCGCTTCAACGCGCGCCAGCGAGAACACGGAGCTTGTGGCAGGTGGGAGGCGGCGAGCGCGGCGCCTACCCTGGCGAGGCCGGGACGGGTGGCGCGTGGCCGATCGTGGCGGGGCAAGGGGGCGGCAAGGCGGATCGGGAGAGGATGCCGAGTGCCCGGCGCGGCGTAAAAGCGAATGGCCGGGGCGCCGTTACGGCGGGCGTTGGCGGCGGCCGTGCGCACCGCCATGGGGTCGATGTCCCCGGCAAGAAGCGGGCCTTGCAGGTGGGTGCGGGCGGCGGCGATGGCCAGCACGCCGGAGCCAGTGCCGACATCGAGCACGCGCGCACCGTGTCCGCCGGTGGTGGTGCCGCCGCGGCCCGGGTGCAAGGTCCGGGTTTTCATCAGCCAGTCGAGCGCCAGCAAGCAGCCCTTCGTGGTGCCGTGGTGGCCGGTGCCAAAGGCGAGGCCCGCCTCGATCTCGATGTTCACGGTGTTGGGCGGCCTTGCTTGGCGGTCGTGCGCGCCGTGGATGAAGAAGCGCCCGGCGCGCACCGGGGAAAGGCCCTGTTGCACCTTTTTCACCCAGTCGATCTGCGGCAGTTGGGCGAGGTGAAAACCAGGGGCGGGGGCGGCCTCGGCGTCATCGGGCATGGCGCTGGCGACGAGGGCGTTCAGCCAGGAGAGGAGAGCCTCGCCGGGACGGACGTGTCCCCGGGTGGCGGCCGGGGGCAGGTGCCGTGGCGCGCACAGGATTTCCACCCGCCAGGTATCGTCCCGCTCGTTCAGCTCGAAGGCGCTTACCGATTGCACCACCGGCCAGCCGGTTTCCTCGATGATGGCGGCCAGCCGGTGGGCCCGTTGGCGGGGCAGGGGGGTGGTGAGGATGCGCATGGTCATGGCTGAGCTGCTCAGTAGTCCACCGTTACCACGATGGTATCCGTATAGACGCCGGGAGGTGGTGATGCTTGTGGGAATACCCGGCCGTAGGTGGTGTAGTTCTGAAAATTGCCGTTGCCAATGCCGGAGACGGAATTGCCCGGCGCATCGCCCCAGCCC
>JALVRJ010000163.1 GCA_027031305.1 Hyphomicrobiales bacterium
CGGAGGGACGTCCGGCACAAGCCATGCAGACGCTCGACATGGCCATCGCCAAATATCCGGATCATCCCAAGCTGCGCGGCGTGCGTGCGTCCCTGCACTTGCAGCACAAGCGCTATGCCGACGCCCTAGCCGATCTGGAGGTGGCGCTGAAATCCGCGCCGGACGACCCGCTGCTGCTGGTCAACCGGGCGCAGGCATATCGCGGTTTCAAGCGCAATGACGAAGCCCTGGCCGACCTCGACAGGGCCATCGAGAAAAAGCCCGATTTCATCGGCGCGCTGTTCAACCGTGGCGCCCTGCTATTCGAAATGAAGAAATACGACAAGGCCCTGAAGGACTTCGAGAAGGTGGCGGCGCTCGACCCGCATCTACCCGCCGCGCGCTTCAACATCGCCATGACGCTCGATGCATTGGGCCGCCGGAAGGAAGCCATGAAGGAGCTAGAGGACTTCCTGAAGGTGGCGAAACACGAAGGCTGGCGCGCGGTGGCGCTGAAACAGCTCAACAACTGGCGCAAGCAGGCCGGCCTGCCTCCGCTGGAGATAAAACCCGCTGCCGCAACCCCGGCGCCAGAAGCCGGTGCGAAGAAAAAATCCGCACAAGGGGCGCAAGCGCAATGAAATTTCTCTTGCGACAGTCCGCCAGTTCGCGGAAAGAACGCAGCCCCTCCACCGGGGCCACGTCGATTGTCCTCTTGCTGCTGACGGCGTTGGCGTTGCCATCGCTCCCCGCACAGAGCGCATCGCTCCAGACTGCGGCACGGCAGGAACAAGGAAAACAGGAAAAGGCGGCGCTGGACATGTTCCTGCGCCTGCTTGCGGAAACCGGCGTCCGGATAAGCCTGCCGCCCGCCTACCGGCCCATGCCGGCGCCCGCCATGACCGACCTGCCTTGGAGCTTCGACCGCGCCTGGCGCCATCCGGAGGATCTCGTCGAGGTGCGCGTGATGGTGCGGCCGCTGGCGCGCATGGAGATCGACTACGACGACCCGCACAGCGCCGCGCCCAATCCCGAGCACGTGCATCCTCTGGTGTTCCAGAGCCTCATCGACCATCTTTCCGCCGCCGGCAGCACCACGCCGAGCCGCACCTTCCCCGTTGAAAAGGCGAAGAAGCTTTTCAATGCCGACTGGGCGGCCATGGCCGCCTTCGCTCCCGACCCGGCGGTGAACACGAAGCACAAGGAAGCCATGCTGCTGGCCGTGCACAAGAAAAAGCAGGGCGACGTGTTCGTATTGTTCCTGTTCAGCCAGCCGGATAAGGCAAAAAGGGAGATCAACCGTCTGCTGTCCCTTGTGCGTTTCGTCAACGCCGTGCCCCGAGAGCAAATGGCGGCCGAGAAGGCCGCGGCCAAACGCGCCCGCCAGGCGTGGCTGAAGGAGGCCGGCCAGACCATCCACTGCGTGCCGCCGGAAGACGCCCGCCTCATCACCCGCAAGCCGGATTGACCGACTGGCGCCGGAAGGCCCACACGCTCCCTATTTCCCCAGCCCGCCGAGGCAGACGTATTTCAGCTCGGTGAATTCCTCCACCCCATGCCGGCCGCCTTCGCGGCCAAGGCCCGATTCCTTCATCCCGCCAAAGGGCGCCACCTCCGTGGAGATGATGCCGCGATTCACGCCGACAATGCCATATTCCAGCGCCTCCGAGACGCGCACCACGCGCCCCACGTCCCGCGCGTAGAAATAGGCCGCCAGGCCATAGGGCGTGTCGTTGGCCAGGCGAATGGCCTCCTCCTCCGTCATAAAGCGCATCAACGGCGCCACCGGACCGAAAATCTCCGTGCGCGTCAGGTCCATCTCCGGCGTGATGTCGCATAATACGGTGGGCTCGTAGAACGTGCCGCCCAGTTCATGCCGCCTGCCTCCGGTCAACACCCGCGCGCCCTTTTCCGTCGCGTCCGCCACCAGCCGCTCCACCTTCGCCAGCGCCTCTTCGTTGATGAGCGGTCCCTGTGCCACGCCCTCCTCGGTGCCGATGCCCACCTTCAATTCCTTCACCGCTTCCGCCAGCTTCTCGGCGAAGGCGTCATAAACACCTGCCTGCACCATGATGCGGTTGGCGCACACGCAGGTCTGCCCCGTGTTGCGATACTTGCTCGCCAGCGCCCCTTCCACCGCCGCGTCCAGATCGGCGTCGTCGAAGACGATGAACGGCGCATTGCCGCCCAGCTCCAGCGACACCTTCTTCACCGTGTCCGCGCACTGACGCATCAGCAGCTTGCCCACCTCCGTCGAGCCGGTAAACGTCAACATCCGCACGTCCGGACTGGCAGTGAGCACGCCACCAATGGTTGGCGCATCGCCGGTGATGACATTGAACACGCCCGCCGGGATGCCCGCCCGCGCCGCCAGCTCGGCCAGCGCCAGGGCGGAAAGCGGCGTATCCTCCGCCGGCTTGACGACAATGGCGCAGCCCGCCGCCAGCGCCGGCCCGGCCTTGCGCGTGATCATGGCGTTGGGGAAGTTCCACGGCGTGATCGCCGCCACCACGCCCACCGGCTGGCGCAGCACATGAATGCGCGCGTCCACGAACGGGCTGGGCACGATCTCGCCATACAGCCGCTTGCCCTCCTCCGCCGCCCATTCGATGAAGCTCGCGCCATAAGTTACCTCGCCGCGCGATTCGGCCAGCGGCTTGCCCTGCTCGGCGGTCATGATGACGGCCAGGTCCTCGGCATTTTCAATGATCAGGTCATGCCACTTGCGCAGCACTTGCTGACGGTCCTTGGCCGAAAGGGCCGCCCAGGCCGGCTGCGCCGCCTTCGCCGCGGCGATGGCGCGCTCCGCCCCTTCCGCGCCCAGGTCGGGCACGTGCGCCAGTACCTCGCCGGTAGCCGGGTTGGTCACGGCGAAGGTTCGCGTGCCCGTCACCCATGCGCCATCGATGAAACTCGCCTCGCGGAGAAGCTCCGGATCCTTCAATACGGACGTGAGCGGGCTGGACATGAGGCACTCCTCGCTGGTTATCTTTTTTCACGCAGCTGTCAGGATTCATAGGCCGAAACGCAATCCGGGAAAAGCCGCCATGCGCCATTGCGACAGGCCGGAGCTGGTGGAGATCACGCCGCAAACGCACGGCGTGACGCTGGACATCCGCTACGCCACGCCAAACAACATGGCGTGCAAGCCGCTTTACGCCGAGCCGCGCTGTTACCTCCGCCCGGAAGCGGCTGAAGCGCTGAGACTCGCCGCCGAACTGGCGCGCCACGCGGGGATGCGCCTGGTGGTGTTCGACGGATACCGGCCGCCACGAGCGCAACGCGCCCTGTTCCGCGCCTGCCCTGATCCCAGGTATGTCATCCCCCCGCAAGTGGGCTCCACCCATACCCGTGGCATCGCCGTCGACCTCACCCTGGCCAGCGAGCACGGCGAACCGCTGGACATGGGCACGGACTTCGATGACATGCGCGAAGTCGCCTGGCCCTCCGCGCGCGAGGTTTCGCGGCAAGTGCTGCAAAACCGCATGATGCTGGCCGGCATCATGCACACGGCCGGATTCGTCGGCATCAAGACGGAATGGTGGCACTTCCAGTTGCCCGGCACCTGGCCACTGTTGCCCCCCGCGAGCCTGCCCGCGGACGGAAGGCGCGCCCTCTCGGCGGAGTGAATCGCCTATATTTTTCCACAGTATATGTAACCAACTGAAACAACGTGTATATTCACATTTCCTTGATTCCGGCCGCCTGAACCGTCATATCTTGAAGGGCAACATCCCGCCAATCAATTCACACATGTGGCGCCATTCCCGGCTTGCCGCAAGGGAGGGAGGCATCATGGTTGACGTGCTGGAACAAATCAGGAAGCACGCGGAAACGAGCCAGCCGAAGCTGGAACCGGGCATCGACGTGAAGGCCGAAATCGAGCGCCTGCGCAAGGAGAAGAATGCCATCATCCTGGCGCACTACTATCAGGATCCGGACATTCAGGACATCGCCGATTTCGTCGGCGATTCGCTGGACCTTTCGCGCAAGGCCGCCGAGACGGATGCCGACATGATTGTCTTCTGCGGCGTGCGCTTCATGGGCGAAGTGGCGAAAATCCTCAGTCCCCAAAAGAAGGTGGTCATCCCCGACATGATGGCCGGCTGCTCGCTGGAAGAGGCCATCACGGCCGACGACCTCGAGGCCTTCCGCGCCGCGCACCCAGACCACCTGGTGGTCACCTACATCAACTCTTCCGTCGAGGTGAAGGCGCTGTCCGACTACGTGGTCACGTCCTCTTCCGCCATCGACATCATCAACGCCATCCCCAAGGACAAGCCCATCCTCTTCGTGCCGGACAGGCATCTTGGGAGCTGGCTGGAGAAGGTCACGGGGCGCAAGATGGATTTGTGGCCCGGCACCTGCATCGTGCACGACAAGTTCTCGGCTGAGGAGCTGCTGGAGCTGAAGGAGCAGTATCCGGACGCCAGGGTGGCCGTGCACCCGGAAAGCCCCGAATCCATCGTCGAAATGGCCGATCACGTCGGCTCCACCCGCTCCATCATCGAGTTCGCCGTGAACTCGGATGCCAAACGCTTCATCATCGGCACCGAAACGCACATCATCCACCAGATGCAAAAACTGGCGCCGGAGAAGGAGTTCATTCCCCTGCCCGGCCTGTCCGACAACAACTGCAAGTGCTCCGTGTGCCCCTACATGGCGCTGAACACCATGGAGAAGCTCTACGTCAGCTTGCGCGACGAGAAGCCGGAGATCGTCATCGACGAGGATTTGCGCATCCGTGCGCTCACACCCTTGCAGCGCATGTTGGATATCTCCGCCAAGGCGCAGGCCGAGCGCGCGAAAAAGACCGCCGCCGAATGATGGCGCCGAGGGTTCCGAAACGGGGACGGAAAATCGGCGTGCCACGCCTTTGCCAGGCCACGGGCGGGTGGTAGACTGGCGCGTGAATCGGAACCACAATCAGACGGGAGGCACTTTCATGGGTTTCTTCGACTTCATCAAGTCCGCAGGGAAAAAGCTGGGCATCGGTTCGGACGAGGAGACGCCGCCGCCGGCGGAAGAGATCAAGAAGGAACTCGAGACGCTGGACATTGGCGCCGATAACCTGGACGTGGAAGTGGATGGCGACAAGGTGGTGCTGAAGGGCGAGGTGGCCGATCAGACAATCCTCGAGAAGGCCATCATCGCCGCTGGCAACACGTTGGGCGTGGCCAAGGTGGAAACCCAGGTCAAGGTGGCCGAGGGCGAGGAGGGCGAGCCCGTCATCCACATCGTGCAGAAGGGCGAGAGCCTGTGGAAGATCGCCGAGAAGTATTATGGCAACGGCGCCAAATACATGGCCATCTTCGAGGCCAACAAGCCGATGCTCTCCGACCCGGACAAGATCTATCCCGGCCAGGCCCTGCGCATTCCGAAAGACGCGTAACGCGCGTCCATGAGCGCTTCCAACGAGCTGTTGCCACTGGCGGAACCACTGACGGAAGAAGAC
>JALVRJ010000164.1 GCA_027031305.1 Hyphomicrobiales bacterium
CTGCGTAATGTCTGACTGGTGAGACTGCCCCGCGCCCCCACCCAAGCCCTTGTCTTTCATGATTTGGGGGGCGGTCCTTTATGCATTCTGGTATTACTTCACCGCCCGCAAAATGGTCGCCAGGGCCGGAAAGATGCCCGGTGCGGCGCAAATGATGTCGCCGGTTTCCAGCATGTCGCCCTTCGCGTCAAGCTCCTCCACCACACCACCGGCCTCGCGCACCATGAGGATGCCCGCCGCGATGTCCCAGGCCTTCAGCCCGCGTTCCCAGTAGCCATCGAGGCGCCCCGCCGCCACCCAGCAGAAATCCAGCGAGGCGGCGCCGAAACGCCGCAGCCCCGCCACCTGCTCCTGCACCACCGCCAGCTCGCGGCGAAAGCGGGCCAGGTCCGCCCGCCCCCGGTGCGGACAGCCGTTGACGATGACCGCCTCGCCCAGCCTGCGCCGCGCCGAGCAGCGGATGCGGCGGTTGTTCAGCAGTGCGCCGCGCCCTTTCTCGGCGGTGAACATCTCGTCCGCAATGGGGTTGTAGATGAGCGCGGCGACGATTTCCTCGCCCTTCTTCAGGGCGATGGACATGGCGAAATGCGGGATGCCATGGATGAAATTGGTGGTGCCGTCGATGGGGTCGATGATCCAGAAATGCTCGCCGTCGCCGGAGACGTCCTCGCCCTCTTCCAGGATGAAGCCATAGCCGGGCCGGGCGCGGCGAAGCTCCTCGAACAGGATTTCCTCGGTGCGCCTGTCCGCCCGCGTGACGAAATCGGCCGGCCCCTTCACCGACACCTGCAACTGCTCCACTTCCGCGAAGTCGCGGCACAGCGGCCGCGCCGCCTTGCGCGCCGCCTTCATCATCACGTTCAACGTCGGCGAATGCACCATTTGCCCGACCCGTTTTTTGTTGCTCGATGCTGGCGTTTACGTGTTTCAGCCCGTTCCCGCCGTCAAGGGCGCGAAGCGCCGCCTTCGGCGGGCAGGCCTCTTGACGGCGGGGACGGGCTGAAAGAATGGCCATGAAGCGCCAATGACGAAAGATCGCCACCTGGCGCTTCCCTCAGCAAATTCCTATCCCTCGGCGCGCTTCACGTAGGAAACGTCCTCGGTGTTCACCACGATCTTCTCGCCGGCGGAAACGAACGGCGGCACCATCACGCGCAGGCCGTTTTCCAGCACTGCCGGCTTGTAGGAGCTGGCCGCCGTCTGGCCCTTCACCACCGGCTCGGCCTCCACCACTTCCAGCGTCACGTGCAGCGGCAGCTTCACCCCCAGCGGCCTGCCCTCGTGCATTTCCAGCGTCACCGTCATCCCATCCTGCAGGAAGGCCGCGCGATCGCCCAGGAAATCCTTCGGCAGCTCGATCTGCTCGTAGGTTTCCATGTCCATGAACACCAGCATGTCGTCCTGCGCGTAGAGGAACTGGTGATCGCGCTCCTCCAGCCGCACCCGCTCCACGCTCTCCGTGGCGCGGAAGCGTTCGTTCAGCTTGGTACCGCCGGTGACCGACTTCATCTCCACCTGCGCGAAGGCCCCGCCCTTGCCGGGCTTGACGTGCTCGGTCTTGGTCACCACCCACAGGTCGCCCTTGTGCTGGAGCACCATGCCGGGACGGATTTCATTGCCCTGAATTTTCATCTTGCCCTCGAAATTGCCATGTTGGATGCCTCGCGCCAGCGAGGCGCCACGCCTCT
>JALVRJ010000165.1 GCA_027031305.1 Hyphomicrobiales bacterium
CCAGCAGGCTGACCGGGCTGGGCAGGCGATAGGGCGGCAGCTCCATGACGAAGGGCAGGGCCGGCGCCCCGGCAAGTAGCGTGCGGCGCAGCAACAGGCCCGTCAACACCGCCACCGCGATGCCGACGAGATACAGCACGAACACCACGTTCTGCCCGCCGGTGCCGAAGAAGGCCGCCGCGAACAGGGCGAACACCGCCAGCCGCGCCCCGCACGACATGAAAGGCGCCATCATCATGGTGGCGATGCGATCCCGTGGGTTTTCCAGCGTGCGCGTGGCCATTACCGCCGGCACGTTGCAGCCGAAGCCGACGATGAGTGGCACGAAGGCCTTGCCCGGCAGGCCGATGCGCCGCATGACCCTGTCGGCCAGGAAGGCGGCGCGCGCCATGTAGCCGGAATCCTCCAGGAACGTCAGGCCCAGATAGAGAAAGCCGATGACGGGAATGAAGGTGGCCACCGTCTGAATGCCCGCGCCCACCCCGTCGGCCAGCAGCGCCACCAGCAACGCCGGCGCCCCCATGCCTTCCAGCACGAGGCGCGCGCCATCGACGAAAATGGCCCCGAACAGGATATCGAAGAAGTCGATGAAGACGCCGCCGAGATTGATGGTGAGCATGAACAGCGCATACATGGCCAGCAGGAAGATGACCGGCCCGGCGTAGCGGTTGAGCACCACCGCATCCACGCGGTCGCTGAAGGTGGTCACCGCCCGCGACGCCGCTCCCGGGGGTTCCGGGGGCAGGGCCGCGCCGGCCAGCGCGTGCGCCAGCTCGTAGCGCGCTTCCGCCAGCACCAGGTCGATGTCCTCGCCCAAGCCAGCGCGCAATTTGCGACGCCGCTCGTCGATTTTCGTCCGCGTCCTTTCCGGCAGTTCGGCCAGCACCACCTCGTCGCCTTCCAGTGCCCGCACCACCAGCCATTCGGCGTCCACCCCGCGCCTCTCCGCCAGCGGGATCACCTCGGGCAGTACCTCGGCGATGACGGCGGCCACGGCGGCTGGCCATCGGGGGCGGATGACGGGCACCGTCTTCTCCCGCGCCGCCTTGCGCACGGCCTTCACCAGTGCTTCCACCCCCTTGCCCTTGCGCGCGTTCATCGGCACCACCGGCACGCCCAATTTCTCTTCCAGCGCCGTCGCATCCACCGGCAGCCCCTGCGCCTCGGCCACGTCGGTCATGTTCAGCGCCACCACCATGGGCTGGCGCGTCTCGGCCAGCTGCACGGTGAGATACAGGCTGCGCTCCAGATTGGAGGCGTCCACGATGTCCACGATCACATCATGGTCTGAGTCGGAAATGGCGCGGCGCGCCACCTCCTCGTCCAGCCCGGCGGTGCCGGCATCGGCGGAAAGGGAATAGACGCCCGGCAGGTCGATGATGCGGATCTCGCCTTGCTCGTCGCGATACACGCCTTCGCGGCGCTCCACCGTAACACCCGGCCAGTTGCCGGTGCGCTGGCGCGCGCCGGTGAGCAGGTTGAACAGCGTCGTCTTTCCGGTGTTGGGGTTGCCAGCGAGATGAATGAGCAGCTCCTCGCGCCCGGCATTCGCGCCCAGGCCGCTTTCGCGTTTTGCCGGTTTCGCGCCATCTTGTCCGCAGCATTCACGCGCCATGATTTCGCTCCCGCTTGGCAACAATTCTCTCGTGCGCGGAGAAGCGTTCCGCGCCTTCAAACCCGTTC
>JALVRJ010000166.1 GCA_027031305.1 Hyphomicrobiales bacterium
CCCCAGCACCAGCGGGCGGATGCCCAGCGGGTCGCGCGTGCCGATGAGCTTCTTCTCCGTCATCGCCACCAGCGCATAGCCACCCTGCACCTGCCTGAGCGCATCGATGAATCGCTCGATCAGCCGCCGGTGTGGCGAGCGCGCCACCAGGTGCAGGAACACTTCCGTGTCCGAGGTGCTCTGGAAGATGGCGCCGGACTGGATGAGCTGACGGCGCAGCGCCAGCCCGTTGGTCAGGTTGCCGTTGTGCGCGATGGCGAAGCCACCCGTGGCCAGCTCTGCGAAAAATGGCTGCACGTTGCGCAAGATGGTGGTGCCGGTGGTGGAATAGCGCACGTGGCCGATGGCCACTTCGCCGGCCAGCCGGCGGATGGTCTTTTCCTTGGTGAAATGATCTCCAACCAGGCCCAACCGTCGCTCGAGATTGAACTGCTTGCCGTCGTAGGCGCAGATGCCGGCGGCCTCCTGGCCGCGATGTTGCAGGGCGTGCAGCCCCAGTGCGGTGATGGCGGCGGCGTCGGCATGGCCATGAATGCCGAAAACGCCGCATTCCTCTCGCAGCAGGTCGCCGTCGAGATCGAGATCGTGGAACATGGCTTCGTGCCCCAAGCTGTGCGTCGGCGGCGTTGGCACCCGGCGATGCGGACGGGTTCAGCGCGGAAGGGAACCGCCGAAAAACACGAACGGCGCGAAGAGAACCTCTTCGCCCCGCTCTTCGTTCTCCCGTGGATTTGCGCCTTTTGACGCCGCAAGTCAATGTCTCCGGCGCCTTCCCGCAACGTATCAAGACCTTGCCGCGCCACCCGCAGAAGCGGCAAGCGGAAGCGCGCGAACACCCCGCGCTATTGCTCCATCAGGTTCCTCAGCCGCCGCGCGTCACCCTTGCCGATGCTGTTGACGGCGCCGCGCGCCGCCTCGCTCGCCGTCCGCGAGGCCTTGTCCCTGCCCGCGGCCATGGTGCGGCGCAACATTTCCGCCGTTTCCTCCGGCACCAGCTCGCTGATGATGTCCGCCGTGCCGCGCACCAGCGGCAGCAGGCGGGCGTTGGTGATCCACTCGGGATGCTTTTCCGGCGGCACCAGCGGCACGTAGAGCATCCACGCAACCGTCACCAGCACCAGCCCCCGCAACAGGCCGAAGAGGCCGCCCAGCGTGCGGTCGAACGGGCCGATGGCGGTGTCCAGCACCCAGTCGGTGATGCGCACGGTGACGATGGACATGATCAGCAGCGCCAGCAGGAATGCCGCCGCCCCGGTGACGATGACGGCCAGCTTCTGGTTCGAGACGTATTGCCGCGCGAACTCCAGCACCGGCGGCATCTGCACCGCCCACCAGGCGGCAACACCGGCGACGATCCAGCTCAACAGCGTCAGAACCTCGCGCGTGAATCCGCGCATCAACGCCAACAGGCCGGATATGCCCACGACGACGATGATGATGAGATCGAACAATTCCATGCGGCCTTCCCCCGGCTCAGGCAGATTCCGGCTGATGCGACATCCTCGGGCCGGCGGACGATTCGCCCTTCTCGCGGCCTCGCGGGATGCAAGGCTTATAACACTCTCACGCTTCCAGCAACAATGCCGCCAGCGCCGCCAGCACCTGCAACATCAGCGTCGACTTGCCGATGCCCGGGTCGCCACCAACGAGCAGGGCCGAACCCGGCACCAGCCCGCCCCCCGT
>JALVRJ010000167.1 GCA_027031305.1 Hyphomicrobiales bacterium
AGGTTGCGCAAGGTGTCCGGGGTGTCGACGAAGGTCGACAGATGGAAGGTTTTCGTCAGTTTCGAGGAGATGTAGGCGCCGAGGATGACGCCACCCACGGTGGCGATGCCGAAGTTGATGGTGGCGCCGGTCCAGGTCATGAGATACTGGAAAGCGTCGCCGGTGGGGGCGATGAAGGTGAGCGCGGTCACCTGCGCCGGCTCGAACTCGTCGGCGCCCATGTAGCCGGTGGCGAACCAGGCAAGCGTCACCAACAGTCCCAGCAGGATGCCGGCCAGGACATGCCGCCGGGAACGGCGGAAGCTTGCATCCTTGAACGCGAACAGGGCCAGCGCGCCGGCAACGACGAGCATGACCACCACCCGCGTGGCGGGACCGGTGGCGCCGGTGAGGCCGCCGATGATGGTGGCGATGCCCTGGTCGGGCAGGCCGAAGCCCTTGAGGTCGATGACCAGAAGGTCGCCGAGCCATTTCTGTGGATAATAAAGAATGCCGCGCATGGTCATGTATCCGGCCCAGCCGATGAAGAACAGGACCATGAGCGCCTTGAGGTCGCCATTGCCCACGCGCATGAGGTTGCGCCCGGGGCAGCCGCCACCGAGGACCATGCCGAAGCCGAAGACGAGGCCGCCGATGACCAGGCCGGAAAGTGACAGGGAGGGGCGCAGGTAGATGGAATTGTCCAGGGCGACATAGCCGGCAGTGTCAAGCAGCTGGGCGCCAAGGATGGAAATGGCCATGGCCAGCAGCCAGGCACGCATTCGCCGCCAGTCGGAAAACGAAACAATGTCGGAAACCGCGCCCATGGCGCAGAAATTGGTGCGGTGCACCACAAAGCCCAGCGCGATGCCGATTGCAAGGCCCCAAAACCCCATCTGGGTGCTGATAGACAAGTCCTCGATCATCAGTCCTCCCCCATGCGTCGGCGAATGCGCCTTGTAATGCTGGCGCGTTTCGCCCGTTTCTTCCTTCTTGTTATGTCATGTCCCGGCCTGGACGTCGCAAGGCCACAGGGTCCGGCCATACGCCTTCCATCAACCGGATCGCACCGCCAGATGGCGGACGGCGTCTTTATGCCCCCTGCGTCGACCGGGTTCAATAGGGCTCGCCGAAGGGTGAAAGAACTTGGCGGAGTTGCGCGTCGAAGCCCGTTTACGTCTTGCGCATATTTGAATATGAACATAAAAGGGGAGAGCGTGAGAAAAGGTGTCGGCCGACGCCGGAACAGGGGGTGCGGAGATACCCATGAGCGACATGGACATCAGCAAACTGCAAGACAACGCCACGCGTGCCAGCACGCTGCTCAAGACCATGGCCAACGAATGGCGGCTGTTGATCTTGTGTCACCTGGCCGAGAAGGAACGCTCGGTGAGCGAGCTTGAGAGGCTGATTGGCCTGAACCAGTCGGCGCTGTCACAGCACCTGGCCATCCTGCGGCGTGAAAACCTTGTGAAAACGCGACGCGAAGCGCAGTCCATCTTCTATTCCCTCGCCTCGGACGAGGCGGCGCAGATCATGGGCACGCTCTACAACCTGTATTGCACCACGCCGGAGCTGGCCGCGCGGGTGCAGGAAAATTCCGCCTCGCAGGCGCGGGAAGGCTGACCGCCCATCGCGACCCGCGCCCCGCAAGCGGGACAATCCTTCAAACCATGCCGCGAGGAAACGTGCCGTCGGCGAAGGTGGCACGTCTCCATTCCGTCCCCTGCCCTGCCTCGGAACATGACGTCGGCGTCGCGCCCACCGCGGCGAGGAGGGGTTGTTCACGTGATCAGCGCGCGGGAGTGGACGCGGTGCCCGTGAGCACGGGCAGAACGGATTTCTGTTTCTTGTCGGGCGGTCCCGCAGCGGCCTTGCGGGCCGATGTGAAATTCATCGTCTTGACCGGCCTCACCCGCCTCTCCCTTTCCTCCGGAGGCGAGACACTGGCGGAGGCGGGCAAGGTAATGATCCTGGAAGCGTCCTTCACGGGCTCCGCACGGGGCGCATTCTTGGCCGGTGGGGTCTTGTCGCCGCCGGTGCGGGCGTCGGCGGCCTTGCGCGTTCTGGCGCCGGTGGCGCGCCGCGTTCTTCCCTGCCGAGCCTTCTTGCGCAGTCGCGCGCGTTGGCGCGTTTTCAAGCGTGGAATGACGATGCGGGTGCCGGGCTTGAGCTTGCGGGCGCTGATGCGGCCGCGGTTGGCCCGCAAGATGAGCGGATAGGCCAGCATGTCGCCATAAGCGGCGTAGGCGATTTCGCCCAGCGTGTCACCACGACGCACGATGGTGTAGATCTTGCCGTTCTGGCGGAAAAAACGCCCTTTCGGCTTCGGCAAGTCGTCGTCGCGTCTCTTCACCCCACCGGTGCGGGCGGCCCCGGCCGTGTCCACGGCCTCCTCGCGCAATTGGTTGAAATAGGCACGCTCGCCGGAATCCATCGGCACCTCGGCGGCATCCATGGACGCCATGACGCTGGCCAACAGGCGTCCCACGTCGACCCTGCCGGTGGCATCACGCAAAATGGCCGGGATATTCTCCTCGCCGGCGCTCTCCAGCGCCTCGGCGACGATGGCGCCGATTTCCGCCTGGCTCTTGCCCCGCGCCAGGGCGGCACCTACGAGATCGGCCAGGGTGGCGCGCAGCCTTTCGGCGCCCGTCTCGGTAGCTTCCACGGGGCCTTCCTCGGCCATTGTCTGCATGGCGCCGAGGGCGGCCACGACCTGTTCGGTCAACTGGCGCAACTCGGAAGCACCAGCGCCGGCGTCAGCCACTTTCGTTCCGGGGGGTTCCGCGCTTGTCCGGGCACCTGTCGCGGCCGGTGGCTTCACGGACGTCCGGCGGGCGCGATCAAGGGTCTTTATCAGCTCCTCCACCTGTCCATCGGCACTGGCATCGGCATCGCCGCCGCGCTTCGTCAATTCCGTCGTGCCAACCGTGGAAGGCTCGCTGACGGTGGACGTGCGCGCCGTCGGCCGGGAAGCGACGTTGCGTGACGCGCCGGAGGCACCATTTCGCGCAACGACGGCATTGTCGCCGACGGTGGGCGCGGGCATGGCGATGCTCATGCCGGGATTGGCCGCGGCACGGGGAGCGTCCTCCTGTTGCATGGCCAACCACAGGGCGGCGAGGCCGCCGCCCGCCATGGCGGAGAGCACGAACACGCCTAGCATGAGTGCATAACTCATGCCGCCGTCGCGCCGGGTTTTCGTGATACCGGCGGCGGACGATCTCGCATCCTCCCGGACCGTGGAAGCGCCGGTCTCGGCAACGTGCCGGGCAGTGGCGGCGGAATCGCGGGCGCTCTTGCCGGCAGGGCGGACGCCAGTCGGCAAGGGCCGATCCTCTCCGAGATCCATGAACGGCCCGACGGCGGCCTTCTTGCCATCCTTGTCCTGCATGACGCCTCTCCCTCGCGAAAGGCCCGCCCCGCCTCCGCCAAGGGAACGGGGCCTTGCGGGCGTTGTCGTTCCATTGCCAGCCTTGCCGCGGGTTGTGGCGGCATGGTGGCGTGCCAGCGGCTTTTTCTCGCCGTTTTCGCCGCCCGCAGACCTGTTTGGCATCCGTGGTTCACGCATTCCCGCTTGCCCTTTTCCTTTCTCTCCCCCTCCCGCCACATCCACCAAAGCGGCTCAGGGCAATCGCAATCTGATGCCGGCGGGCACCAGGTCGGGATTGTCAAGCTTGTCCCTGTTTGCCTCGTAGATCTTGCGCCAGGCGCCCACCTGGCCGTAATGGCGCAGAGCGATGGTGCCCAGAGTATCCCCGGGCTGCACCACCACGACCCTGGCACCATCCTCGTCCGTTACCGGCGCGCGCCCAACGGCGCCCGTTCCCGGCGTGACAGCGGTGCTGGTGGCGTTCCCTTCCGTTTGCAACATGCGCGCATAGGGATCGTCCTCCACGGCCTTCATGGCGGCCTTCCTGACCAGCGCCTGAAGCAGGCGGCGCAGCTCCACCTTGCCGCCGGCCTGGGCGATGAGCGCATCGAGGGTGGCGTCGTCCTGCCCGGCCAGGGCTTCCTCGATGAGCGCCAGGATGTCCTCGGAGCTCTTGCCCTGTTGCGTGGCCTTCTCGACC
Organism: Hyphomicrobiales bacterium; assembly: GCA_027031305.1. GTDB lineage: Bacteria > Pseudomonadota > Alphaproteobacteria > Rhizobiales > Aestuariivirgaceae > Thermopetrobacter. The sequence goes on from JALVRJ010000167.1 coordinate 4,056, forward strand.
AGCGAGCTCAATGCCTCCATGAGCTGCTGGTAGCCTCCGGCGGCGTTCTTGGCGTCGCCTTCATCCTTCTTGCCACTGGCGATGGCGTCCAAGGACTTCAATACCTGGTCGGTCAACGCCTTCAGGTCGGCCTCGTCCGGCTTCCGGGCCGGCGTAGCCGCCGCCTCGGCTTGCAGCTGGGCCGCCGCGGCGGACTGAATGGCCGATTGCAGTTGCGATTGCAGATCATCCGGGCCGTCCTGCCTGGCCACGGCCGGCGCAGTGGCGAACAGCAAGCAGACAAGCCCGAGGGCCATCATTCCCCCCGCACGGGAGCCGCCGCGCAGGCTGGAGATGACGTCATTGAAAATAGCCAGTTTGCGCATGGCCATTCCTCCCCTTCCAATGGAGTCCTGGCCGCAGCCTACTTGCGCGCGGTGGCCGTGGCCGGCTTCACCACCGTCAGCCCCAGCAACTGCCAGTTTTGCATCCCTCCGCGATAATAGTGGAGTTTCTCCGGCGGATAGCCGGCAGCAATGAGGTTGCGGATGGCGCGTGGCGACTGTCCGCACCAGGGGCCATTGCAGAACAACAGAAGTTCGCGGGCGCCACCGAAGTCCCATGTGCCGTCCTCGAGCTTCCTGGCCCCGAGCACCATCAGGATGCGGTCGCGATAGGGGTTTTTCCTGTCGAACAGGGGGAAGGGAATGTTCACCGCGCCGGGGATGGTGCCCTTGCGGAACCACGCCGGAATGCGCGCATCCACCAACACGCCCTTGCCGGGCTCGACCTTGTTCTTCAGGAAATCCAGCAGTTCCAGCTCGCCGACGAGGTGCACTCCCTTGGCCGGCACAAGAGGCTGGATGCAGAACGGCGGGCAGGCCCGCGAGGTCTTGGTGTAGCTATTGGTGAGCTTGTGGCGGGTGTCCTGGATGCGCTGGATGCGCACCGTCTTGCCGCCGATGGTGATGTCCACCCAAGGGGTGTCCGGGGTGATCTTCACCTTGACGTCCTTGCCGGCGGCGGAAGCCACCGCCCCTCCCATGGCAACCGCCACAACAACCGCCATGGCGGATGCGACAAACCTGAAACGCCTGACTAACATGGCTGACTCTCCCATCACATGCCCCCAGCCATGACCCCGAGCCCCTTCCCGCGCTTGCGCCCATCGGGACCGTTGCCAAGGGAAGGCGCCCACACGAAAAATGCACAGGCACGACTGGCCTGACCGGTCGGACCCATTCATTTTTCACCTGTCCGGATTAAATAACAAATGTGGCGAAAAGTTAACCGCTTAGGCGGCAATTGGTTAATCAGGGGTAGGAAGGCGCGTTTCATGTCGCAAGTAATACCAGACTGCATAAAGGAC
>JALVRJ010000168.1 GCA_027031305.1 Hyphomicrobiales bacterium
AGATGCATGTGCGCTCGCGCGCCGGTAGATGGTGGTGAAGCCCGAAACTTCGCGCATTATTGCCACGTCCGCCAGCGGCAGCCAGACGCCGGCGCGCGAGCGCACGTGCATCTCCGCCAGCGCCCCGGTGCCGGAAATCTCGTCGGCCCGCTTCAGGCGCAGCGTCACCTCTTCCTGATGGCGTGCGAACTTGCGCGCGCTCGTGCCCAGCAGCGCCGTCCGCACCTGCCGGCTCACGTCGTCCAGCTGAAAGCCCAGCATCTCCGCCCGCGGCGTCAGGTGCAGGCGCACGTCGCGCTTGCCCCAGGGTAGGTCGTCGGAAATGTCGATCAGCCCCGGCACGCGCTTCAGCAGCGCGATCACCTCGCCCGCCAACTGCTTCAGCACGAACGGATCGTCGCCCTTCAGCTCGATTTCCAGGTCGCGCGGAGCCGAGGCCATGTGGATGCGGCCGAAAGAGAGCTGTTCCAGCCCCGGCACCGGCGGCATGGCCTTCTGCCATTCCCGCAGCAGCTGGCGGGTGCGCACCGGGCGTTCCTCCGAGGCGGTCAGCTGCACGTCCAGCTGCGCCAGGTGATCACCACGCGAAAAACCCATGCGACCGACACGTGCGAACACCGCCTCCACCAGCCGCACGCCCTTGCCCAGCCGCCGTTCCACGTCGCGCAGGGCCTTGTGCGCCACTTCCACCGCCTTCAGTGTTTCCCGCATTGGCGTGCCCGGGGCCATGACGATGCGGGCGCGGATGAACTCCGATTCCGGTGCCGGGAAGAAGTGAAAGCGCACGTGTCCGGCAAACGGCAGCGCCAGCATGATCAGCAGCATCATCAGCGCCAGCGCCCAGGTGACGTAGCGCCAGTCGAAGGCCAGCGCCACCAGGCGCGCGAAGCGCCCGCCGCGCAGCCGGCTGAAGAGGGCGTCGAACCTTTGCCGGAAGCGCGTCGGCGGTCCGGCGTGGCGCAGCGAGTGGCGCAGGTGCGCCGGCAGCACCAGGAAGCATTCGACGAGCGAGGCGACGAGCACCGAGATGACCACCAGCGGCAGGGCGATGATCATCGCCCCGATGCGCCCCTGGAAGAAGAACAGCGGCAGGAAGGCGGCGATGGTGGTCAGCGAGGCCGCCAGCACCGGGCCGAGCATCCGCAAGGCTCCCTGTTCCGCCGCGTGAAGCGGCCGCAGGCCCCGCCGGCGCAGGGTCTCGGTGTGCTCGGCGACGACGATGGCGTCGTCGACGATGATGCCCAGCACCAGGATCAGCGCGAACAGGGACACCATGTTGATGCTCTGCCCCGTCAACCACATGATGGCCAGCGTCGTCATCACCGACACCGGGATGCCCACCGCCACCCAGAAGGCGATGCGCCCGTTGAGGAACAGGAACAGTATGGCCAGCACCAGCACCAGCCCTTGCGCGCCGTTGCGCAGCAGCATGTTGATGCGCTGCTGGATATGCCGCGCGCGCACGTCGTAGACCTTCAGCGTGATGTTGCCCGGCAACCGTTGGCGAAACGCCTTCACCACTTTTTCGAAAATGGCGTTGGTCTTCAGCGTGTCCGCCTTCTGCGTGCGCCAGGCGATGAGCTGGATGGCCGGCCGGGCATGGTCGCGCGCGATCGTGAAGCCGCGCTCGGCCAGCGGATCGAACCCCTCGCCGATGCTGGCCACGTCGCCC
>JALVRJ010000169.1 GCA_027031305.1 Hyphomicrobiales bacterium
GTAGCAGCGCGATCCCTGCAACCACACTCGCCACCAACCTGCGCCTCATCTCCTGCACCCTTTGCGCGCCTCAGACGACGATATTGACGATTCTGCCCGGCACCACGATAACACGCCTTACCGGCTTTCCGCCAACGGCGCGTTGCACCGCCTCCTGTTCCAGCGCCAGCTTCTCGATCTCCTCTTTCGGCGCGTCCTTCGCCACCTCGATTTCGGCGCGGCGCTTGCCATTCACCTGCACCGCCATCTTCACCGTGTCCTGCTTCAGCAGCGCCGGTTCCGGTTCGGGCCAGGGGGCCTGCGCCAGCAGTCCTTCATGCCCCAGCCGCTGCCAGCATTCCTCCGCCAGGTGCGGCATCATCGGCGCGAACATCCGCACCAGCAGCTCGGCGGCCTCCCTGAGAGCAAAGGCCATGTCCGACGCCGGCGCATCACCGGCCTTGCGCTGCGCCTCGCCCATGGCGTTGACCAGCTCGTGGATACGGGCAATGGCGCGGTTGAAGCGCAAGCCCTCGATATCCTTGGTCACCTCCGCCAGCGCCCGGTGCGCCGCCTGCCTGAGCGCCAGCGCGTCCGGACCGACTTCGGCAGAAATGTCCGCCGGCGCCGCGATGCTCGCGATGTCGTCGATCATGCGCCAGACGCGCTGCACGAAGCGCGCCGCGCCCTCCACGCCCGCTTCCGTCCACTCGATATCGCGCTCCGGCGGGCTGTCGGAGAGGATGAACCAGCGCGCGGTATCGGCGCCATATTTCTCGACGATGGCCTCCGGGTCGATGACGTTCTTCTTCGATTTCGACATCTTTTCCACCGGCCCGGCGATGACCTTTTCGCCCGTCTCGCGGTGAAAAAGCCCATCCGCGCGGCGTTCCACCAGCGCCGGCTCCACCCATGCGCCCGACTCGGTCTTGTAGGTTTCGTGCACCACCATGCCTTGCGTGAACAGGGCGGCGAACGGCTCCTTCAGATGCAGATGCCCCGTGTCCTTCATGGCGCGGGCGAAGAAGCGCGAATAGAGCAGATGCAGGATGGCGTGCTCGATGCCGCCGATATACTGATCGACCGGCATCCAGTATTTCGCCTTGTCGAGATCCACCGGTTCCTCCGCCCGCGGCGAGCAGAAGCGGGCGTAATACCAGGAACTGTCGATGAAGGTGTCGAAGGTGTCCGTCTCGCGCGTCGCGTCCGCGCCGCACTGCGGGCACTTCACGTGCTTCCAGGTGGGATGGCGCTCCAGCGGATTGCCCGCCGCGTCGAAGGTGACATCTTCGGGCAGGGTCACGGGCAGGTCCTGCTTCGGCACCTTCACCACGCCGCACTCGGGGCAGTGGATGATGGGGATCGGGCAGCCCCAGTAACGCTGGCGCGAGACGCCCCAGTCGCGAAGCCTATAGTTCACCTGCCGCTCGCCGATGCCCAGTTCCTCCAGCTTGGCTATGGCTGCTTCCTTGGCCTGTTTCGGCGTCAGGCCGTTCATCCACTCGGAGTTGATCATCACCAGATCGTCGCGCTCCGAATCCGTCAGCGCCTCGTCGCCGATCTCGCACTTATCCGGTGGCGTGTCCTTCGGGCACACCACGGGGATGACCGGCAAATCATACTTGCGCGCGAAGTCGAGATCGCGCTGATCATGCGCCGGGCAGCCGAAAATGGCGCCCTCGCCATAGGTCATGAGCACGAAATTGGCGGCATAGACCGGCAGTTTCACGTCGGGCTTGAACGGATGGACGGCGTATAGCGGCAGGCGGATGCCCTTCTTCTCCGCCTTCTCGATGGCCTCTTCGGAGGTGCCGAGCGCCGCGCACTCGCGCACGAAGGCGGCCACCTCAGGGTTTTCCTCGGCGAACTTCTTGGTGATCGGGTGATCCGGCGAAACGGCGACGAAGGAGGCGCCGAACAGCGTGTCGGGGCGGGTGGTGAACACGGGCAGCGGTTCGGGCCATTCCCTGTCCTGTTCGTCCACCAGCCGGAAGGTGAAGCGCGCGCCCTCGGAGCGGCCGATCCAGTTGCGCTGCATCACCTTCACCTTCTCAGGCCAGTTCTCGAGTTCGTCGAGGCCCTTCAGGAGATCTTCGGCGTAATGGGTGATTTTCAGGAACCACTGGTCAAGCTCGCGCTTTTCCACCAGGGCGCCGGAACGCCAGCCGCGGCCGTCGATGACCTGCTCGTTGGCCAGCACCGTCTGATCCACCGGGTCCCAGTTGACCAGCGATTTCTTGCGTTCCACCAGCCCGGCGTCCATGAAGTCGAGGAACATGGCCTGTTCGTGGCGATAGTATTCCGGGTCGCAGGTGGCGAACTCGCGGCTCCAGTCGAGCGAAAACCCCAGTCGTTTCAGCTGCCCCTTCATGTGGGCGATGTTCTCGTATGTCCACGTCTTCGGATGCACGCCCTTGTCCATCGCGGCATTCTCCGCCGGCATTCCAAAGGCGTCCCAGCCCATGGGGTGCAGCACGTTGAACCCTTGCGCGCGCTTGTAGCGGGCCAGCACGTCGCCGAGAGTGTAGTTGCGCACGTGCCCCATGTGGATGCGTCCCGAAGGATAGGGGAACATCTCCAGCACGTAGAACTTCGGCCTGTCGGAGCCTTCCTCGGCCTTTGCGATGCCGGCCTCTTCCCAGGCCCGTTGCCATTTCCGCTCCACGTCCTTGGGCGCGTAACGCTGGGGTTTGTTCATGGCCGCCTTCCCGTCTCCTTGCCTGCCAGGCGTTTGTTGGGCATTGTCCGATTTGTTCTGGTGTGTCGCAGGGTTGAGTATCAGCAGGCACGGCCTGGCGCAAGGTGGAGCGGGGGATGCCGAGGACATGACGATGGACAAGGGCGAGAACACGGATGTGGTGGCGCGGCTGGAAGACGTGCGCGCGCGCATCGCCGAGGCGGCGCGTGCCGCCGGGCGCGATCCGGGAGAGGTGAGCCTGATCGCCGTGTCCAAGACCTTTCCGGCGGCGGCGATCGCGCCGGTGCTTGCCGCCGGACAGCGGCACTTCGGCGAGAACCGGGTGCAGGAAGCGCGCGAGAAATGGCCGGCGCTGAAGGAAGCTCATCCCGATGTCACGTTGCATCTCATCGGGCCGTTGCAGACCAACAAGGTCAAATATGCGGTCAGGCTGTTCGACGTGATCCATACCGTGGACCGGCCGAAGCTGGCCGCGGCGCTGGCGCGCGAGATGGACAAGCGCGGCCGGCATCTGCCGGTGTTCGTGCAGGTGAACACCGGCGAGGAGCCGCAAAAGGCGGGCGTGTTGCCGGGCGAAGCCGACGCCTTCATCGAGCAATGCCGGGGAGAATACGGGCTGAATGTCATCGGCCTGATGTGCATTCCGCCGGTTGACGAGGAGCCGGCGCTGCATTTCGCCCTGCTGGAAAAGATCGCACGCACGCACGGGCTTGAGAAACTCTCCATGGGCATGAGTCACGATTACGAGACGGCCATTGCGTTCGGCGCCACGCACGTGCGGGTGGGCAGCGCCATTTTCGGGCCAAGGCCCACCGGGATGGCGAAATCATGAGCCGGTGGCCACGTTGCCACATATTGGGCGGTGGCTGACAGCTTCTGTTCAGTGCCAGTGTGCCATATGGTTGTGCCCGGCGGCGGTTGAGGTGTCTTGCGCGTCTCCCCGTTCGCCGTGGGCGCGGAAAAACATCGTGAGAGAGGTGCGCATGAAGACTCTGGCGAAGACGCTGCTCGTTTCCGGCCTGCTGCTGGGCGGCATGAGCATGGCGCTTGCCCGTGTCGCCACGGCCGAGCCGATGGCGATGAAATTCAATGTTTACGTCAGCGGCCTGAAGGCCATGCGGGTGACATTCCATGGCGCGCTGGAGCGGAAGGGATATGCCGGCGTGGCGGACATGAAGCCGAAGGGGCTTGCCGGGCTGTTCGTCAAGAAGAAGCTGCACATGGAGGTGAAGGGCCGCTTCAACGACCGTCATGCCTATCCCGTGCGTTTCACCATCCGCACGAAAAAGAAAGGCAGGGAAAAGGCCGCCAGCGTCCAATGGGACGGCAAGGGGCGAATCGTCGGCTGGGAGCGCCGCCCGCCCCTGGGCGTGGGGCAACGACAAGAGGTGCGCGCGGCGATTGCCGGTGGCGCCATTGATCCCTTGAGCATGTTGTTCGCCATCGGCGTGCGCACGGAGGCGAACCCTTGCGCGGGAAAGATGCGCCTCTTCGATGGATTGACGGTGTTCGACATCCGGATGGCCGGGGTCGGGCAGGACCGTGTGCGCAGCGGAACCTATCGTGGCCCGGCGCTGAAATGCCGGCTGGTCTATGTGCCAGTGGCGGGCATGTCGGAAAGCAAGAAGCGCAAGCGGCTGAATAACCCGCCGGTGTTCACCGTGTGGCTGGCGCGGGTGCGCAGCGCCGCGTTGGGCCCGATATGGGTGCCGGTGCAGGCAGCCGGACGGTTGAAGGGGCGGCCGTTCACGGCCAGCCTGGCGGCCGCCACCCTGAACGATGCGCCACTGGTTCCGGCCTCGCGATAATCCCGAAAGGCCTTTCTTCCCGTATCGCCTGGTCCATCGAGGGCTGATTGCCTCGAACGGGAGGGAATTGACGTTCACAAGAAGAAATATCTTGACGATTCACTTGCGCGGGGAGTGGCGAAACGCCACCCTTTGCAGAGAGTGGCGAAAGCGATATTCCGGGTGCGAACGGTTTTTCGCGCTTGATGAAAGGGAGCAAGGATCATGGCCAAGCTTGTATTCATTTCAACCTTTGGAGCGGATGACGTGGAACGTGCCTCGCTGCCGTTGGCGCTGGCCACGGCCGCACTGGCCAGCGGACACGAGGTGCACCTGTATTTCCAGGGGCCTGCGGTGGAGTTGCTGGAGAAGAACCACGACCGCGATGCGCTGCAACACGAGCCATTTCCGTCACTGGGAGAGCTGATCGAGATCTTCCGCGAGGCGGAGGGACACCTGTATGGCTGCGCGCCGTGCCTGCAATCGCGTGGCCTGAAACAGGAGGACCTGTTGGACGGCGTGCGGATCGTCGGAGGGGCGGCGATGGTTGAGCAGTGCCTGAACGCGGATAAGGTCTTCACCTATGCCTGATCCCTGTCGTCGGTGGTCGGGAACGGATCTTCCGCCCAGGCCATGACGGCGCGCACGGGGCGTGTGTCCAATTGTCGCGCCGTGTGGCGCCCATGCCTTGACATCAAGCCGGGCAACTCGCAGATTTTGCGGGGAAGGGGACGAAAGGGCATGGAGAGGGGAAAATTAGTCTCAAATTAACCACCATGGGTTTTGATGGTCGGTGACCGATGTTGCCCAATGGTGGCCTTATTTGTGTGGATCATCACGACCAACCCACGTGTTGACGAGGGGCGTTCGAGAGGGTTCCACAAGGCTTGCGTTGTCCGCGA
>JALVRJ010000170.1 GCA_027031305.1 Hyphomicrobiales bacterium
GGCGCCGTGTCATGATGCTTCCCGGCCGTGGCCCGCGCGTCCTGCTCCGCAGGTTGCGCGATGTCATGGCGGAGCAGGAACCGGCGCAACAGAAACTCGACCGCATCGTGCGTCTCATCGCCGCCAACATGGTGGCCGAGGTCTGCTCGCTCTACGTGCTGGTGGACGAGGACACGCTGGAGCTGTTCGCCAGCGAGGGGCTGCGGGCGGAGGCGGTGCATCGCGCGCGCCTGCGCGTCGGCGAGGGACTGGTGGGCGTCATCGCCGCCACCGCCGAACCGCTGAGCCTGGCCGAGGCGCAGCGCCACCCGGCCTTCCGCTATCTGCCGGAAACGGGCGAGGAGGCCTATCAGTCGTTCCTCGGCGTGCCGGTGTTGCGTGGCGGCGCGCTCATCGGCGTGCTGGTGGTGCAGAACAGGAAGCCCCGCCATTACACCGACGACGAGCGCGAGGCGATGGAGATCATCGCCATGGTGTTGGCGGAGTTCCTGCATTCGCCGGAGGTCGTGGCGCTGCGCGAAGCGCTGGGCGCCAACCGCGTGCGCAGCCATCACCTGAGGGGCGAGGCGCTGCATCCCGGGCTGGCCATCGGCAAGGCGGTGCTGCACGAGCCGCGCGTCGCCATTCGCCGCTTCGAGGCCACCGACGCCGAGGCCGAGCGCACCCGCCTGCACGAGGCGCTGGCGCGATTGCGCCGCGAGCTGGAGGGGCTGAGCGCGCACCCCGGGCTGGCGGGCAGCGGTCACGCGGCCATTCTCGAGGCGCTGCTGATGTTCGCCGAGGACGCCAGCTGGATCCGCCGCATGGAGGACTACATCCGCCTGGGGCTGACGGCGGAGGCGGCGGTGACGCGCGTGCAGTCGGACAACCGCGCGCGCATGTTGCGCCAGCAGGATCCCTGGCTGCGCGCCCGCCTGCACGACCTGGACGACCTCTCCTGGCGCCTGTTGCGCATCCTTGCCCACGGCGAGGGCGATTCCACGGCCAACGGCGCTCCACGCGACCTGCCCGCGCGGGCGATCATCTTTGCCCGCAGCATGGGCCCGGCGGAGCTGCTGGACTACGACCATCGCCACATCGCCGGGCTGGTGCTGGAGGAAGGCGCGCAACAGGCGCACGTCACGCTGCTGGCGCGGGCCCTGAACGTGCCGCTGGTGGCCGGAGTGCAGGGCGCCACCGACCTGGTGGAAAACGGCGACACGGTCATCATCGATGCCCGCCGTGGCGAGGTGCACATCCGCCCCGATGGCGATCTGCTGGAATCCTGCGAGGCGCGCATGGCGCTGCGCGACGACGCGCGGCGGCGCATGTTGCGGCTGCGCGACGCGCCACCGGTGACCACGGACGGCACGCGCGTGCACCTGCTGATCAACGCCGGCCTGCCCGCCGACCTGGAGCACCTGGACGCGCTGGCGGCGGATGGCATCGGCCTGTTCCGCACCGAGATGCATTTCCTCATGCGCCAGCGCCTGCCCGGCCGGGGCGAGCAGGAGGCGCATTATCGCGCCGTTCTTCAGGCCGCCGGCGACCGCAAGGTCATCTTCCGGACGCTGGACATCGGCGCCGACAAGATCCCCATGTTCATGGCCGACGCGCGCGAGCCCAACCCGGCCATGGGCTGGCGCGCCATTCGCATCGGGCTGGACCGGCCGGGCCTGTTGAAGATG
>JALVRJ010000171.1 GCA_027031305.1 Hyphomicrobiales bacterium
CGTATTCATGGGCCGGCACATCGAGGGCTGCGACGCGAAATGCATGAGGCCGCTCAGGCGGCACATGCAGATCGTGTTCCAGGATCCGTATGGATCGCTGTCCCCCCGCCTGTCCATCCGCCAGATCGTGGAGGAAGGCCTGCTCATCCAGGCGCCCGATCTTTCTTATGAAGAGCGGGTGGCGCTGGTGGCCAAGGCGCTTTCCGAGGTGGGCATTGATCCCGCCACCATGGAGCGCTATCCGCACGAGTTCTCCGGCGGCCAGCGCCAGCGCATCGCCATTGCCCGCGCCATGGTGTTGCATCCGCGCTTCGTGGTGCTTGACGAGCCGACCTCGGCGCTGGACCTGACCGTGCAGGCGCAGATCGTCGATTTGTTGCGTTCATTGCAGGAGAAATACGATCTCGCCTATATGTTCATCTCGCACGACTTGCGCGTGGTGAAGGCGCTGGCCAGCGAACTGCTGGTGATGCGCCACGGCGAACTGGTCGAATCCGGCCCGGCGGCGGAGATTTTCGCCAATCCGCAACACCCCTACACCCAGGCACTGCTGAAGGCCGCCTTCGAGCTGGAGGCGGTGGAGGACGACGCAGTCGTGGCGCAGTAGCTGCTGCTTCGCATGTCTCGCCATGTCAAGGTCGGCCCATTGGGCCGCCGCGAAGCGGTCAAAGAACCTTGACATGGCGAGACATGCGAAAGAATGGCAATGAAACGCCAAGGGTGAAAGTCCGTCCTTGGCGCTTCTCTCAGATATCTTTTCTTCATGGTCAAATCCCTTGAACAGCGGCTGAAGGAAAAGGCGCGGGCGCTGGGGTTCGACGCCTGCGGGATAACGCGGGCGGAGGTGCCACAGGAGGCGCGGCGGCAGCTCGTCGAGTTCGTCGGGCAGGGCCTGCACGGCACCATGGAATGGATGGAAACGACGCTTGAACGGCGGCTCGACCCGAAGCGGCTGATGCCGGAGGCGCACAGCGCCATCGTCTGCGCCATGAGTTACGTGCCGCCGCCGGAGGTCGATCCGCTCAAGCGCGCGGCGCGGTCCGACCTGGGCAACATCTCCGTCTATGCGCTGGGGCGCGATTACCATGACGTGGTGAAGGGAAAGCTGAAGCACCTGGCCCAGTGGCTGGTTTCGCAAACGAAGCAGGATGTGAAAGTGTTCGTGGACACCGCGCCACTGATGGAGAAGGTGCTGGCGGCGCGGGCCGGCATCGGCTGGCAGGGAAAGCATACCTGCGTGCTGTCGCGGGAGCTGGGCAACTGGTTCTTCCTCGGCGTGATTCTCACCGAGGCGGACCTGGCGCCAGACGAACCGGCGGAAACGCATTGCGGCACGTGCACGCGGTGCCTGTCCATCTGTCCGACGGACGCCTTCATCGGTCCGGGGATGCTGGATGCGCGGCGCTGCATCTCGTATCTGACCATCGAGCACAAGGGGCCGATTCATCGCGCGCTGCGCCCGCTGATGGGCAACCGCATCTTCGGCTGTGACGATTGCCTGGCCATCTGCCCATGGAACAAATTCGCGAAAGAGGCGCGGGAAGAGAGGCTGAAGCCCCGGCCGCATCTCATCGAAACGCCGCTGGAAGAGCTCCTGACGCTGGACGAACCAGCCTTCCGCAAGATGTTCGCGGGCACACCGGTGCGCCGCGCATCCAGCATCCC
>JALVRJ010000172.1 GCA_027031305.1 Hyphomicrobiales bacterium
CCACGGCGCGCGCCGCGATGTCAATGGAATCGATCCTGACCAGTTTCAGAAAGCTGGCTGGGGCCTTCGCCCTTGCCGTCACCACCACTTCGCTGTCCTTGATGGCGATGACCGGCGTGACCGGCCCGCTCCCGGAAGACATGGCGAAGTTGCTCTGGAATGTCTTGACGCCCGCCTGCCGGCTTTCATCCTCGTTCAGCCCGTAGGCCGCCGCCGTGGCCAGGGCCGCCGCGTCCACCGCCTTTTGCAGCTTGGCCTTCATGCTGTAGGAGGAGGTCAGATCAATGACCCCGCCGGCCATGATCATCATGGGCAGGGCCGCCAGGGCGAACATGATGGCGGTGTTGCCGCGCGCGTCCTTCGCGAATGCTTTCAGCCAGTGTGTCCGTTGCATGGGCTTCGCCTTTCCGGTTCATTCTCCGGCCGGGAGATGGGGAATGCGCTCAAGGTAGAATGGCGCAAACCGGAACATTCCCGGCAGTGATGGCGAAGGTTCTGCAAGGGCCATGCCGGAACATCCCGGCGGCCTGCGCCGGGGCGGACATGGTTGACAAAGGGTTAACGGAAAAGCCGCGATTTTATCCATTCATGCGGCCGGCAGACATGAAAAAGGCCTCCCCGCGGACGCGGAGAGGCCTGTTGTTTCGTTCAGGCGGTTGCCGGCGTCAGCGCGCCAGATAGACCGTCTGCAGCGACTTGGCGATGTTCTTGAAAGCCGCCAGCAGCTTGGCGTCATCCGTGGCGTCGAAGAAATCCGCCGAGGATGTGGCGCAGCTTTCGAGCATGTTCTTGGTCGCCGGGTCGGTCACCTCGAAGGCCACAGTGTAGAGACGGATATTCTGCTTCTTGATGTTTTCGCAGATTTCCGCCGTCAGGGTATCGGCCTCGGGCGCCTTGGGATAGGAGGGGCCGCTGTTGTGATATTTGCCCGCGGCGATCACCGTGTTGGCGCCGTCGGTCATCAGCACCAGGGCCTTTTTGTTGTCCTTGGAATAGGGCTTGCCCTCATCGAATGGCGCCACCGCCGAAAGGGCGCGCCAGCCCCATATGAGCCCCGCCGGGATATAGGTCTGGCCGTCGCGCGGCGTCATGTCGTTGATCATCGTGATGATGTCGTCTTCGCCGCTCTTGTCCGTCAGCGGCTTGACCTTTTGCGGGCAATTGTTGATGCCCACCAGGGGGATGATCCTGTCGCTGCCGTAGGACTCATCCTTGGCGTTCAGCGGATAGGCGCGCGAGCCGACGCAGCCTTTCCATGTGTAATGCACCGTATATTCGCTGGAACAGTTCTCGATCATCTTGCCCGTGGGGCGATAATCGCATTTCTTGTAATGCCAGGGCTTCATGATGCCATCCAGAAAACTCGTTCCGTAAACGGTGCGGCAGTTGTAAGCTTCGTATTCCGGCTCGGTCTTGCATGTCTTGGGGTGATGATAGGTGTATTCGTGCGGCGGCTCCAGCCATGGCGCGGTCTTGTATTTGGTGTCGATCCGCACATAGCGGGTGAAGGGCACGACGGCTATCCGGATGTTGTTTTCGTCATCGGCCTTGTAAATGGACTTGACGAGCTTGCGCGCCGCCTTCCTGAGGGTTTTGATCTTGCTGCCGGTCATGGAATAGGTGTTGTCCAGCACCAGCGCCAGCTCCAGATTGCCGAAATCGCGT
>JALVRJ010000173.1 GCA_027031305.1 Hyphomicrobiales bacterium
GGCGTGGGGTTGCAACAGTTTCAGCCGGCGGGCGGAGAGCAGGTGATAGGTGGCCGGCGTGTGCGGACAGTTCACCGAGATCACGTCCATGCGCGAGAGCATCTGGTCGAGACTTTCCCAGTAGGTGGCGTTCAGTTCGGCTTCGATGTCGGGATGCACGCGGCGGCGGTTGTGATAGTGTACCTGCATCCCGAAGGCGCGCGCGCGACGGGCCATCGCCTGGCCGATGCGACCCATGCCGATGATGCCCAGCCGCTTGCCGCCCAGGCGATGGCCCAGCATCCAGGTGGGCGACCAGCCCGGCCAGCGGTTGCCCTCGCGGCGGATGATGTCCGCGCCCTCCACCAGCCGGCGCATGACGGCGAGAATCAGCGCCATGGTCATGTCGGCGGTATCCTCGGTGAGCACGTCGGGGGTGTTGGTGACCGTGATGCCTTTCGCGTTGGCCGCCTCGACGTCGATATGATCGACGCCGACGCCGAAATTGGCGATGAGCCGCAACCGCTCGCCGGCGCACTCGATGAGCGCGGCGTCGATGCGGTCGGTCACGGTGGGCACCAGCACGTCGGCCCCGGCCATGGCGGCGGCCAGTTCGTCGCGATCGAAGGGATGGTCGTCGACGTTCAGCCGTGCCTCGAACAGCTCGCACATGCGGGTTTCCACCGCGTCGGGCAGCTTGCGGGTGACGACGACGAGCGGTTTGCGGGCCTCCGGCATGGGCGTCTCCTTGCCCCAATGATATCTTCGGCGGTATTACGCCACGAGTGTATCAATGTTTGGCGCCGGCGAAAACGTGTTCGTGATGGAAGGGGGTGGCCGAGGAATGAATGAGGCGATCGTCGATTCCCTGTATTGCTGGCCGGTGAAGGGACTTTCCGGCCAGCCGCTCGACGAAATGAGGCTGCGGGCGCACGAGCCTTGCGCGCTGGACCGGTTGTGGGCGATCGAGCGCGCCGGCCCGGTGTTCGACGCGGCGGCGCCGCGCCACATCCCCAAGGGCAAGTTCCTGCAACTGGTGAACACGCCGGCGCTGGCGCGGCTGAAGAGCCGTTACGATCCGCAAACCACGGGCCTGAAGCTGTTCGAGGATGGCCGCGAGGTTGCCTCCGGCACGCTGGCCAGCGCCGAGGGACGCCGCGCCATCGAGGATTTCCTGGCCCGCTGGCTGGGCGACCTGGCGCCGGCGCGGCCGCGCGTGGTGGGCACGCGGCGTCATCATTTCTTCGACGTGCCCAAGCCCTTCGTTTCGCTGATCAACCTGGAAACGCTCAAAGAGCTGGAGCGGCACACCGCCAAGCCGCTGCACCCGCACCGTTTCCGCGCCAATATCTACGTCTCCGGCCTGCCGGCGTGGGAAGAAACGGCGTGGGAGGGACGCGAACTGTTGTTGAATGGAAAGCCCGCCTTCATCGCGCGCGAGCAGATCGGCCGTTGCGTGGCGACGGAAGTGAACCCGGAGACGGGCGAGCGCGACGTTGTCATTCCCCGCATGTTGCTGACCACCTATGGACACAAGAATTGCGGCCTGTATCTGGAGCCCATCGCCGACGTGCGGCTGAAGCCCGGAGACGTGCTCGGCGTGGCCTCCTGATCTGCCATTCCTGGCAGATGGGGTAGTGATGCCAGGTTGCGCAAAGGCTGACCGGTAAAACCGCCCCGCGCCCC
>JALVRJ010000174.1 GCA_027031305.1 Hyphomicrobiales bacterium
GGTCTACTCGGTGGCCGAGCTCATCCGCCGCACGCGCGGCGGCGCGGCGGTGGTGATGGGCGCGCTCAGCCCGCGCACGCGCAACGCGCAAGTTGCGCTCTACCAGTCCGGCGAGGTGGACTACCTGGTGGCCACGGACGCCATCGGCATGGGGTTGAACATGGACATCGAGCACGTGGCCTTCGCCGCCACGCGCAAGTTCGACGGCTTTCGCTTTCGCGAGCTGACCACCCCGGAGCTGGCGCAGATCGCCGGGCGCGCCGGGCGCTATCTTAACGACGGCACCTTTGGCGTCACAGCGCAGGCGGCAGCGTTCGACGAGGAAACCGTGCGGGCGCTGGAGGAACACCGCTTTCCGCCGGTGCGCCATGTGCAATGGCGCAACCGCAACCTGAACTTCCGCTCCGTCGATCACCTGCTGGCGTCCTTGCGCGCCACGCCCAGGCGCGAAGGCCTGGCGCGGGCGCCGATGGCGGCGGACGTGGCGGCGCTGGAGCTGCTGAGGCGCAACGAGGAGATCATGGCGCTGGCCGACAGCCCCGAGGCCGTGGCGCTGTTGTGGGAAGCCTGCCAGATTCCGGATTATCGCAACATCACCGGCGCCGATCATGCGCACCTGGTGGCGCAGATCTTCCGTTTTCTGCGCGGGCCGGAGGGGGTCATCGACGAGGACTGGCTGGCCAGGCAGGTGGCGCGTTGCGACCGGCCGGAGGGCGACATAGACACCTTGTCAAATCGCATCGCCCATGTGAGAACATGGACGTTCGTGGCCAATCGTTCGCGCTGGCTGAAGGATGCCGATTACTGGCGCGCGCGCACACGGGAGGTGGAAGACAAGCTCTCCGACGCCCTGCACGAGCGGCTCACGAACCGGTTCATCGACCGGCACACATCCGTATTGCTGAAGAAACTGCGGGAGAAGGACGTTCTGATGTCGAGCGTGGATGACGAAGGCAACGTGGAGGTGGAAGGCGCGCACGTGGGGCGCATCGAGGGCCTGCGCTTTTTCCCCGATGGCGCGGCGCAAGGTGGCGAACACGCGCGGGCCTGGAACGCGGCGGCGCAAAAGGCCGTGGCGCGCGAGCTTTCCGACCGTGCGCAGGCGATCATGGCCGCACCCGATGGCGACTTCACGCTCGATGCGGAGGGCAAGGTGTTGTGGAAGGGCCACGCCATTGGCCGGTTGCGGCCGGGAGCGGACGTGCTGCGGCCGCGGGTGGAGGTGGTGGCCGACGAGGCGCTGGCCGGCGTGGAGCGCGACATGGTGCTCAAGCGCCTTGAGAAGTTCGTTTCGCGCCACTTGCGGGAACTGTTGGCGCCACTCTACGCCCTGGCCGAAGGGGGCGAGGGCAGTGGTGAGGATGAAGGGATGCTCACGGGTCTGGCGCGTGGCTTGGCCTTTCGGCTGGTGGAGGCGCTGGGGGTGTTGCCGCGCGAGGAGGTGGCGGCGGACGTGAGGCAACTCGACCAGGACATGCGCGCGCCGCTGCGCAAGCATGGGGTGCGCTTCGGCGCCTATCACGTTTTCCTTCCGGCCCTTCTGAAACCGGCGCCGACGCAGGCGCGGCTGCTGTTGTGGAAGCTGTGGCAGGAACAGCAGGGCAGGGAGATGAAGGACGTGCCACCACCGCCAGCCAACGGGCTGACCTCCGTGCCGGTGGACGAGAACTGGCCGGAAGGTTATGCGCTGGTGGCCGGTTACAGGCCGTGCAAGCGCCGGGCGGTGCGCGTGGATATGCTGGAGCGGTTGGGCGACATGATCCGCGACCGCGTGTTCTGGAAGCCGCGCTTCACCGGCGAGGAGCGGCCCGAGGGCTCGGTGGAGGGTGGCGGCTTCATGGTCATTCCCGACATGATGTCGCTGGTGGGTTGCTCCGGCGAGGACTTCGCCGCGGTGCTGGAAACGCTGGGCTATCGTCCCGAGCACCGCAAGGTGAAGGTGGAGAAGACGTCGGAGGAAGCGAAGACGGAAGAACCCAAGGCGGAAGAGGCCGCGACGGAAATGGGCGTGCCCGCCGGGAAACCCGCCCCTGAAGAGGCGCAGGCGGAGGAGACGCCGGAAGGTGCCGAGGAGAACCCGGCCGAGGAAGGCGCGGTTGTCGAGACGATGGAAAACGCCGAAGCCAGCGGAAGCGAGGCCACCGAGGCCGTTTCCGGAGAGGCCGCGAAGACCGAAGAGGCGGCGGAGCCCGTAGAGGTGGCGGAGCCGGAAGAGGTGGAAATCGTCGTTTGGTGGCCGGATGGCACCGGGCCGTTCCGCAAGCGCCGGAAGGGCGCGCCGAAGGGCAGGCGCGGCCCGAAGCCCGCGAAGGGCAAGGGCAAGGGTGGCAAGCCGCCGCACAGGGGTGGCGGGAAGCCCGCGCCGCGCAAGAAGGAGCGCGCGCCGGACCCGGATTCGCCCTTCGCCGTGCTGGCCAGGCTCAAGGAACGGAAATAATACCAAAATGCATGATGGACCACGCAGAAGCCCCGTGCCCCCACTTGGCACCCTAAACTATGAGAAAGAAGGGCTTGGGCGGGGGCGCGGGGTGGTTTTGCCGGTCTGCCTTTGCGCAACCTGGTATTATGCAATCTGACATAATTCCACGCCCCATGCCGCAACGTCACGGAGTCTCGAGCCACCGGAATGATGAACGGTCCGTCACGGCAGCGTCGGGCCAGCGCGTGGACAAGTGGATGTTTCACGCCCGCATCACCAAAACGCGATCGGAAGCCGCGCGGCTGGTGGAGGAGGGCGCGGTGCGCATCAACCGGGTGAAGGTGCTCAAGCCGGCGGCCGCGTTGCACGTGGATGACGTGCTCACCGTGGTGCGTTTCGGGAAAGTGCGGGTGTATCGCGTGCGGGCCCTGTCCGACCACCGCCTTTCAGCCCGCCTGGCGGAGATGCTGCGCGAGGAGTTGTGAACTTTTCCATGAATGATTGCCCCTCCCCCACCGGAAAGAAAAGCGCAATCAACATGCGCTTTTCTTTCCGGTGGGGGAGAGGTGGAAAACGCAAAGGTGTCTTCAGTCTTCCACCAGATGGACGCCCGCGTCGTCGATTTCTTCCAGCTCCTCGATGTGCCGGGCGTAGCGGGCCTCTTCTTCCGCCCGTTGGCGTTGGCGGGTGATGGTTTCATGCAGCTTTCCCATGGCCTCGCGCACGCCCTCGCCGGTGGCGGCGGAAAGCAGCATGGGCGAAATGCCGGTGCGCTCGCGGAAGTCGTCCGCCACCATCCGGCGGGTTTCCTCGTCGATGAGGTCGATCTTGGACAGCGCCACCAGCTCCGGCTTCTCCGCCAGCCGCCCGTCGGCGTAGTTCTCAAGCTCCTTGCGAACCGTGTGATACGCTTCCACCGGGTCTTCGTGCGTGATGTCGATGAGGTGCAGCAACACGCCGGCGCGCTCGACGTGGCCGAGGAACCTATCGCCCAGCCCCCTGCCCTCGTGCGCGCCCTCAATCAGGCCGGGAATGTCCGCCAGCACGAAGCTCTCGCCCACGCCCAGCGACACCACGCCCAGCGTGGGGTGCAGGGTGGTGAAGGGATAGTCCGCCACCTTCGGCTTCGCCGCCGAGACGGCGGACAGCAGCGTGGACTTGCCCGCGTTCGGCAGGCCCACCAGCCCGGCGTCGGCCATCAGCTTCAGCCGCAGCCAGATCCAGCGTTCCTCGCCCGGCTGGCCGGGGTTGGCATGGCGCGGCGCCTGGTTGGTGGAAGACTTGAACCGCGCGTTGCCGAAGCCGCCGTTGCCGCCCTTCAGCAGCAGCACACGCTGGCCCACCTCCGTGAGGTCGGCAAGCACCGTTTCCTTGTCCTCATCCAGCACCTGCGTGCCCACGGGCACCTTCAGCACCACGTCCTTGCCCTTGTGCCCGGTGCGGTTCTTGCCCATGCCGTGCATGCCCTTGCCGGCCTTGAAGTGTTGCTGGTAGCGGTAGTCGATGAGGGTGTTCAGGCCCTCCACCGCTTCCACCCACACGTCACCGCCGCGGCCACCGTCGCCACCGTCCGGGCCGCCGAACTCGACGTATTTCTCGCGCCGGAAACTGACGCAGCCGGCGCCACCGTCGCCTGAGCGGACATAGACCTTTGCCTGATCGAGAAACTTCATGGATCCCGCCGATGATGGACTTCACCGGCCATGCGCGCGGGCCTAGCCGGTGCCGTCGCCTGCCAACCGTCTTTTGCGTGGTTCATTCATATGTAGGGGAAAAAGGCGAAAATGCAATGGCTTTGCGCGCCACGCCGCGCAGCCGTCATGGCTCCAGCTCGGTGTCCCAGTAGAGGTAGTCGGTCCAGCTTTCGTGCAGGTAGTTAGGTGGAAAGCGGCGGCCCTTGTCGCGCAGCTCGTGGGGGCTGGGCTCGTAGGGCGCGCGGGCGGGGTGCATGTGCGCCTCGCGCGGCAGGCGGTTGCCCTTCTTCAGGTTGCAAGCGGAGCAGGCGGCGACGACGTTGTCCCACGTGGTGCGCCCGCCGCGCGAGCGGGGAATGACATGATCGAAGGTCAGCTCTTGCTTGCCGCCGCAATACTGGCACGAGAATTCATCGCGCAGGAACAGGTTGAAGCGGGTAAAGGCGGCGCGCGGCGGCGGCGCGATGTATTCCTTCAGCGCGATGACGGATGGCAGGCGCAGACTCATGGAGGGCGAACGCACCTCGTGCTCGTATTCGCTGAGCACATGCACGCGCTCGAGAAACACCGCCTTGATGGCCTGTTGCCAGCTCCACAGGGAGAGCGGATAGTAACTGAGCGGCTGGAAGTCCGCGTTCAGCACCAGCGCCGGGTAGCGCAACGGGTGTGGAGCTTGAGTGTGCAGCATGTGTCGAACCCGGTTCGCATGACCTGCCACTGGCGGCACTATAGCTACGCGTATCGGGCCATGCAAATGCTGAATATTAGTCATTCGCGATGTGGGAGAGCCTCTCCTTCCATTTTTCCGCGATGCGTGCCGGTGAAAAATCGCGCGCCCGGCGCAGGCGAGGAGCGGACTCGCCCGGGTGTCGCACACGACGCTCCCGGGCGTGGCCGAGCCCCTCGGTGTCCGTTGCCTCCACCAGTGTTCCAAGGGCCGGGTCGTGCCCGATGATGTCAACGAGCGCCGGGATGCGCCTGCCAACGACGGGCAGGCCGTGGGCCAGCGCCCGCACGGCGTGCAAACCGAAGGGATCGATGCGTGGCGGCAGGCAGCACAGGCGGGCCTTGTCGAACCAGCCCCCGATTTCTCGCGGTGGAACGAAGGTGACGCGCCGGCGCAAGCCGAGGTGTTCCACCATGTGGCGGATGGCCCTTTCCGACGCGCCGGTGGCGGGCAAGACCAGGCGTGCGCTTTCATCTTCCAGCAGGCCGAAGGCGCGCACGGCCATGCCCGGTTG
>JALVRJ010000175.1 GCA_027031305.1 Hyphomicrobiales bacterium
GTGGTGGGTGGTCCTTTATGCATTCTGGTATGATTACACGGGCGGCATCATCGCGGTGGTGCCGCCCCTTTCGCGCGTTTCTTTCGCCCCTCACCGTGCTGGCGGGGTTTTCTCCGCTTCTTGCGCCTCCGCCGCCTTGCGTTGCCGCGCGCCGCGGCGATTTTCCCACGTGCGTCTGAGCCACACCACGAAGCGCCGCCGCCAGCGCCGCACGAGGGGAATCTCGAACGACAAAATGGTCAGCCCCAGCGGAATCATCCAGAATCCCAGGATGGGCAGAAAGCCGAAAATGCCGCCGATGATGAGCAGTATGCCGACGAGAATGCGCAACGGCCGGCTTTTCGGCAGGCGGATGCTCCACTTGTGAATGCGTATTTCCTCCATGCATCGCAAGGTGGCCGAGATGTGCGCGAAACGCAAGAGACGAGGCTTGAAATTGCATCCCCTGAGACCAAATTGGGCTTTGACAATCGACGCCGATTTGCGTATTACCCACAACGCAAATCACCTCTTGTTCCCCGGTAGCTCAGTTGGTAGAGCAAGCGGCTGTTAACCGCTGGGTCGCTGGTTCGAGTCCGGCCCGGGGAGCCACCCACGTCGTGGGCCTTGTTTTCCGCGAATGAGAGAACGTGTTGGCGGCTTGGCGTCGTTGCCTCCGCTCATGGCGCGCCGCGCCTTCCGGCACCCACGTCGTGGGCCTTGTTTTCCGCGGATGAGAGAACGTGCTGGCGGGACGGCATCGTTGCCCCGCTCATGGCGCGCCGCGCCTTCCGGCACCCACGTCGTGGGCCTTGTTTTCCGCGAATGAGAGAACGTGCTGGCGGGACGGCACCGTTGCTCCCGCTCATGGCGCGCCGCATCTCCCGCCACCCACGTCGTGGGCCTTGTTTTCCGCGAATGAGAGAACGTGCTGACGGGACGGCATCGTTGCCCCCGCTCATGGCGCGCCGCGCCTTCCGGCACCCACGTTGTGGGCCTTGTTTTTTCATGATTGAGAGAACGCGCAGATGAGGCGGCGTCATTGCCCGCATTTGCCTCAAGGCGCGCCTTCCGGCGCTGTGCGGCGGTATTTCACGAGAGCGATGCGAAAAAAGGGCGGCGCCCCGGAAGATGAGCGCCACCCGAACTTCTCATGTATTAGCCGATACGACGATCAACCGCCGAAGATGTCGCGGGTGATGTTGTTGTACCAGCTGTGCGCGTAGAACACCTCGCGCTTGTAATACTCCGGCGGCGCGTCGCCCGGCGTCAGGCCACCCGAAACCTTTATGATCTTCGAGCCATCCTTCGCCAGCCTGTAGACGGCGGCTACCGAGAAGCCCCAGTCGTCCGCCGCGATGGAGTAACACGTGTTCACGTAGGCCGGCACCGGCGGCTCCTTGCCGTTCAGCAGGGCGGCCACGGACGCCGCGCACACCTTGGCCTCCGAGTTTGCCGCGTAGCCGGACTTCGGCATACCCTTGGCGATGGAAGCGTCGCCGATCACGTGGATGTTCTTGTGAATGGTCGACTCGAAGGTGTGCAGGTTCACCGGGCACCAGCCCGAATCGTTGGCCAGGCCCGCCACGTGCGCGATCTTGCCCGCCTTTTGGGCCGGGATGACGTTCAGCACGTCGACTTTCACCTTGTCGCCGAACTTAGTGGTGACTGTCTTGCTGGCCACGTCCACCGCCACCACGCCGGCATCCTGGTCGCCACCGCGCCATTCGATCATGGCGTTATCCGTGCCGAAGCCGTAGAACTTCTTCCACGCCGCCTTGAACAGCCCCTGCTTGGAGAATTTCCCCTTCGGGTCAAGAATGATGATCTTGGACTTCGGCTTGTGCTTCTTCAGGTAGCTGGCGATCAGCGAGGCGCGTTCATACGGCCCCGGCGGACAACGGAACGGGTTGGGCGGCGGACAGATGACCACCGTGCCGCCATCCTGCATCGCCTCCAGCTGCTTGCGCAGGATCATGGTCTGCTCGCCGGCCTTCCAGGCGTGCGGCACGTCCTTGATGGCATTCTCGTCGTAGCCCTCGATGGTGTCGTACCTGAAGTCGATGCCCGGCGCCACCACGCAGCGGTCATAGGCGAACTCCTGCCCGCCAGCGGTCTTCACCACCTTCTTCGCCGGGTCGATGGCGGCCACCCTGTCGTGCACCACGTTGATGCCCGCCTTTTTCAGGCCGTCATAGCCGTGGCGGATGGCCTCGATGGAGCGCTTGCCGGCGATGACCTCATTGGACATGAAGCAGGTATGATACTGCTTGTTCGGCTCGATGAGCGTCACCTCGATGCCGGGATCGAAAATCTTCAGGTAACGCGCGCAGGTGGCGCCGCCGGGGCCACCGCCCACCACCACCACCTTTTTCGACGCACCCAGCACCACGGTCGGCATTCCGGCCACGCCGGCCGCCGCGGCGACGCCGGTCGCCTGGATGAATGTTCTGCGATTCACTTTCGTCATGACGTGTGTTCTCCCTCCGGTGCGGTCCGTTACTGTTGGCTGGCGTAGAAATGCACGATGGCGTGCAGGCCCTTCTCGCCCTTGGCCTTGATGAGCTTCTTGACCTTCTTCTTCATCTTCTTGGTCATTTCACGCCTGCCGCTCAGGAAGTCCGCCATGGTGAATTGCAGGTAGGGCATCCACTGGCCGGCCAGGATGGCGGCATCCTCCTCGGCCTTTTTGCCGCCGTCTTCGTGGCACTTCTCGCAATATTTCTCGTGCAGCTTGGCGCCTTCCTTGGCCATTTTCGCGTCGAACGGCTGCTTGGCTGGCACCCACTTCAACCTGGAATAATGATCGGCCAGCTTCGCCACGTCCTCCTTGGAGTATCCCTTGGCGATGCGGCCCATGATGGTGGAGGGCACCTCGCCAGAGGCGAATCCTTCCATCACCTCCAGCATGTAGTCCTTGGAAATGCCGCCGATGTTCGGCGTCGCCGGGCCGGCCGAGGCACCGCCCGGTCCGTGACATCCATCGCACTGCGCCGCCAGCATCTGTCCGCTGGCGCCCGACATGAGCTCCTTTTTCTCGCCCGCCTGGGCGGATGTCGCGGCCAGCCCGACGGCTAGGCCCGCCACCCACAGGACATGCCTCATTTTTCTTGGCATCTGTTTCCTCCTCTCTGCTCGTTCGCGTGGCTCCCGCGAAAGAAGCCACAGGGTTTCCGGTTCCCCCTCTGAAGGTTTCCGGAATGCCTTCGCCGCCGCGTGCTCTCCGGGCTCGTCATGCCGGCCAGCGCGGCGGAAGCCCGATCATTCGATTTTCTTCCGCGTCCGTTCCTTGGCCCCTTTTCCCATGGCCCCTTCCAGCATCCTGACGACCTTCGGATTGCCCTCTCCGGCTTTCCGCGCCAGGTCCAGCGCCGTCTGCCCCTTGCGGTTCTTCAAGCCCGCGTCCGCGCCGGCCAGCAGAAGCAGGCGGGTCATGCGCGCCGAACCGTTGCGCGCCGCCTTCATCAATGCCGTCTCGTCGTCTTCGTCCCGCGCGTTCACGTCCGCGCCGAATTGCAACAACAGCGCCGCCACCGGCAGATGATCCGCTTCCGCCGCGCGGATGAGCGCCGTCGCGCCGGTGATGTCGCGCGCGTCAATGGCCGCGCCGCCCTCCAGCAGCAGTTTCGCCACGCCCGCGTGCCTTTCGTCCGCCGCCAGCATCAGCGGCGTCACGCCATGCCTGTCGGTGATGTTCGGGTTGGCCCCAGCGTCCAGCAGCGCTTCCACCACGTCCTCATGTCCCAGCAGCGCGGCGCGGTGCAGGGCGCTGCGTCCCTGCTTGTCCCTGGCGTTCACGTCGGCGCCGTGCCGTATGAGCATCAGCACCGCCGGCAGGTTGCCATAGCGCGCCGCGCTCATCAGCGGCGTGTGCCCGGCGCGCGAGCGGATGTCGACGAAGGCCCCGTGTTGCAGGAGCATGGCGATGATCGACGGAAAATTGTTGTCCGCTGCGAAGGTCAGCGCCGTGCACCCCACCACCGTGCGGGCGTTCACGTCCGCGCCCTTGCGGATGAGATAGGCCACCACGGCGGTATTGCCATTTTCCGCCGCCAGCATCAGCGGCGTCTTGCCGAAGCGGTTGGCGGCATTGGGCGAGACGCCTTTCTCCTCGATCAGCGAGCGCACCGTTTCCAGGTCGCCGATGATGGCGGCGGAGCGCAGCTCCTTCGCCGCCGGCGAGGTGTCCACGTGTTTGCGCGCCGCCTTCTTCCACAGAACCTCGGCTTTTTCTCGGCTCATGATCTTTTCCGGCGGCACCTCCATGGCTCCCGCCGGCACCGCGCCCGCGGCCACGATGAACGCCACGAACGCTGGAACGATCCGGACGAGATCTCGCCCCCTCATGCCTGAAGACCGCCCGCTTGAGATCTCGCGGCGGGCCAGCCGGATGTCGCATTTGCTTCTGGCGGCGCTCACGGCTCAGCTATCCTCTTCTTCCGGTTCATCCGGCAGTTCGTGCGCCACGCCCTTGTGGCAGTCGATGCAGGTCTTTCCTTCGTCCCGTGCCCGCGCGTGTTTCTTGCGCGCCACTCTGTCCTGGTCGTCCAGGGCCATGGCCTCCCACGAATGGCAGTTGCGGCATTCGCGCGAATCGGTGGCCTTCATCTTGGCCCAGACGCGGTTGGCCATTTTCCAGCGACGGGCTTCGAATTTCTCCTTCGTGTCGATGGTCCCGAGAATTTCGTGCCACACATCCTTCGCCGCCATCACCTTGGCCAGCATTTTCGGAAAGAATTGTTTGGGGACGTGGCAGTTCGCGCAGCCGACGCGCACGCCGGCGTGGTTCAGGAAATGCTCGCTGTCCTCCTGCCATTCCATCAGGTTCCATCGCATGGAGTGGCAGGAAGTGCAGAATTCCGTCTTGTTGGTCAGGGCGAGCCCCATGTTGAACAGCCCCGCGAACACGACGCCGCCAATGAAGAGCACCGCGACAATCGCCATCTTGCGAACACTGAAAGACAAGTCGTGACCCCTCCCCATGCATGGGCCGGCGCCATCGGGTTCCTCCGCCTGGCCTCGCAGGCTCCCCTCCAGGGCGTCGCTTTCCCATGTCGAAACGGACACCCCAACGAAGCAAGGCGCAACGCCTGCCCAACTGGAAAAAGCAAGAATTTTGTTGTGGAAGTATTATTAATGTCCATGACAGCAAAAGCAAGAGGATGCGAAAATATTTATATTTTCTAATATAAGAAAAACCTTGAGAAAAACATGTATTCAAGATTTCCTAATATTAGGAAATTCTAATTTTATCCATTGCGATTATTGGTGCATAGAGGTTGCCACGTGCCGCGTGCGGTTCGTGCTGGACGCGCAACCGGGCATCCAATAAATTCGCGTCGAGTCATCTAGTGGGCCCGCCTTT
>JALVRJ010000176.1 GCA_027031305.1 Hyphomicrobiales bacterium
GGAATACCGGGCGAGGCTGGAGCGGATGATCCGCGAGCCGGAAGGCTTGCAGCAGTGGTTCCCCGCCGCCATCGACCGGCTGGCGCGGCGGGTGACGGTGAAGGCGGTGGACCTGAGCGGTTTCGAGTGGTGCGAGGTGGACTATCCCACCGACCTGAAGCTGGCCAACGAGCTGGCTGCGCGCTGGGACGAGGAACGCAGGCGGCCGCGGCTGGTGCATCCCTCGTGACGTCCCGCGTCTTCCGGCCACCGGAATCGTGGAGAGCGAGGCGGTTGAAAACACGGGCAGGCCGGTGTAATGCGGCTCAGGCCGGCAGGGTGATGACGACGCGCAGGCCACCAAGGGGCGAATCGCCCAGCTCCACCCGCCCGCCGTGGGCGTGGATAATGTCGCGGACGATGGTCAGCCCCAGGCCGGTGCCGGCGTGGTCCTGGTTGCGTGCCGAATCGAGGCGGGTGAAGGGGCGGAAGGCTGTCTCGCGGCTTTCCGGCGGAATGCCGGGGCCATCGTCGTCGACGATGATGCGGGCGAACGACCCTTCTTCCTCCAGCCGCACGCTCACCCGCGAGCGTGCGTGGCGCAGGGCGTTTTCCAGCACGTTCAGCACGGCTCGCCTGAGCGCGCCGGGGCGGACGGAAAGGAGCAGGGCGTGGCCGGGGCATTGCAGGGTGATTTCCGGTCCCCGCCCCCGCACCCGCCGGCTCACTTCGTCGAGTAGCGCGCACAGATCGTATTCGACCGCCAGTTCGGTTTCCGCGCCACGCACGAAATCCATGTAGCCTTGCAACATGTGCTGCATCTCGTCGACGTCCCGCTTCATGGCTGCGATGTGCCTCGGGTCGCCGTCGAGCAGGGAAAGCTCGAGCCGGAAGCGGGTGAGGATGGTGCGCAGATCATGCGAAATGCCGGCCAGCATGGCGGCGCGTTGTTCCAGATGACGCTCGATACGCTTTTTCATGGCGAGGAAAGCCAGCCAGGCCGAGCGCACCTCCAGGGCACCGCGCGGGCGGATGTTGGGCACTTCGCGCCCCTTGCCGAAGTCCTGCATGGCGCGGGCGAGATCGACGATGGGGGAGATCTGCTTGCGCAGGAAAAGAACGGCGATGCCGATGAGGATGGCGGAGGATACGAAGATCCACAGGAGCAACAGGGGCGTGGAAGAAGCGTAGACCCTGTCCCATTCGGGGCGGAAGCGGAATACCAGGTCATCATCCACGAGGACGCGCACGTCCACGTAGCCGGGCTGGCTGGCATTGATCCAGAACGGGCGGCCGGGCACGAAGCGGGCCATGTACTTGGCGAGACGGTAGTGGAGGATGGAGAACCACGGGCGCGGCTTGATGGGGGGCAGGGTGCCGTGTTCCACCGAGAGGCCGATGTCCAGAATGCTGTTTGCCATTCTCTCCAGCTGGTGCAAGGCTTGCGGGGTTTTGGGGCCGGTATCGTAAAGGTGCACCAACAACCCCACCTCGCGCCCGAAGCTCTTTGACAGGCGCTTGGTGACGTTTTCCCAGTGGCGTTCGAGGACGATGCCGATGATGACCAGCATCAGCAGCAGCACGGGCAGGACGACGATGAGCAGGGTGCGGCGGTAGAGGTCGCGCGGCAGGTGGCGCTCCAGGAACCGGTTGAAGCGCCACCACAGCAGTGGCCAGCCGCCAGTGGGGCGCGGCGGCGGGGCGAAGGCTTCCTCGGCGGCCGGCAATGCTCCCTTCCGCTTCGTGCGTCGAAACATGCGCGAGATCCGTGTAATCATGGTCGTGGCGCGCCTTCTCCCGGCGCCGGGGCGATGGCCAGCATGTAGCCCCGCCCGCGCACGGTGCGGATGAGTTTGGGGTTTGCGGGGTCTTGCTCCACCTTGCGACGCAGGCGGGCGATTTCCACGTCCACGGTGCGTGGCGCGCCGCCTCCCGCCGGCGCCAGCAGGTCTTCCCGCGGCACCGGCTCGCCGGGGCGGCTGGCCAGCAGGCGCAACAGTTCGCGTTCGCGGCCGGTGAGCTTAAGCAACGTGCCCTCGCGACGCAGCTCGCCGGTGGCGGCGTCGAGCGTGTAGGGGCCCAGCCGCAGGGTGGCGCCGCCGTTGGCCGGCGCCGGGGCGCCACGGCGCAGCAGGGCCTTCAGGCGCAACAGCAGCTCTTCCGGGTCGAAGGGCTTGGGCAGGTAGTCATCCGATCCGGCGGCGAGGCCGGCGATGCGGTCGGGTGTTTCACCAAGAGCGGAGAGTATGAGAATGGGCACCTTGGCGTTGGCCTGGCGCAGGGCGCGAGTGAGGGAAAGGCCGTCTTCGCCGGGCATCATGACGTCGAGCACCAGGGCGTCGAAGGCCAGCGCCCTCATGCGGGCGCGGGCCTCGGCGGCATCGCCGGCGGTGGAGACACGAAGGCCGTTGCGGCGCAGGAAGTCGCGCAACAGGTCGCGGATGCGGCTGTCGTCGTCCACGATCAGTATATGGGGGGCGTCATCCATGGTGGCCGCTCTCCGCGTTTTCCGCATTGCCAGCCGGGTCTTCCGTCGAGGTTTTCCGGCACGTCGGCGTCATCGTCGTGGGCAGGCCGCACAGGGCCGCCACCCGCTCGCGCTCGGATTCGTCCACCAGGCCCAGCAAGGCGTGGACGAAGGCCATGCGCGCGCCCTCGCCGGCACCGGCCAGGGCGGCGCGCACGCGGGCGATCTGTGGCGCCTCCAGCCGTTCAAGCAGACGGCGGCCGGCGGGGGTGAGGCGCAACAGGCGCTGGCGGCGGTCGGTGGCGCCTTCTTCCTGCAACACGTAGCCGCGCTCCACCAGTTCGCGCAGCACCCGGCCCAGGCTCTGCTTGGTGATGCGCAGAATGGCCAGCAGCTCGGACACGCGTAGGCCCGGGTGGCGGCCGATGAAATGCAGCACCCGGTGATGGGCGCGGCCGAAGCCGAGTTCGGCCAGCATGGTGTCCGGCTCGGCGATGAAGTCGCGGTAGGCGAAGAACAGCAGCTCCATCAGCGGCAGCACATCGTCGCCATCGGCGGGGCTGGCGGGATCGTCCGGCGTTTTCATGCGAGCGCGCTTCGCCCTTTTCATGCCCGTGGTTGAGGCATCCATATGATCACCCTCGTTCCTGGTTCCATGAATATGTCAGTCATATTGACATATTTTCGCCTGCTTGTAATGTCCCCCTGAAATACGGCGGAAAGGTGCAGCCGGCGGCGGCGGCGCTTGGCTGAAACGGAGGTGAGGATCATGGCCGGCAAGGGATTCGACCAGCTGGAAGGCGAGATCTGGTACGACGGCACGTTCGTCCCGTGGGCGGATGCGAAACTGCACGTGCTGAGCCATGCGCTGCACTACGCTTCCGCCGTGTTCGAGGGGCTGCGCGCCTACGAGGGACGTATCTTCAAGCTGGAGGAGCACACGGCCCGCCTGTTCGAATCGGCGCGCATCCTGGACATGGAAATTCCGTGGACGGAGGAAGAAATCAACGAGGCCTGCAAGGCGGCGCTGGAGCACAACGGATTGCGGGACGCCTATATCCGTCCCATCGCCTGGCGCGGCTCGGAGCAGATGGGGGTGACGGCGCGGGGGGCGAAAATCCACGTGGCCATCGCCACCTGGCAGTGGCCGTCGTATTTCGACCCCGAACTGCGGCAAAAGGGCATCCGCCTGCAACTGGCGCAGTGGCGCCGGCCAGACCCGCGCACCGCGCCGTCGAAGGCGAAGGCGGCGGGCCTTTACATGATCTGCACCCTTTCCAAGCACGCGGCGGAACGCGCGGGCTACACCGACGCGCTGATGCTGGACTGGCGCGGGCAGGTGGCGGAGGCGACGGGGGCGAACGTGTTCTTCGTCAATGACAAGGGGGAAATCCACACGCCGATTCCCGACTGTTTCCTCGATGGCATCACCCGCCGCACGGTCATTGACCTGGCGAAGGAACGGCAGATCCCGGTCATCGAGCGGGTGATCATGCCGGAGGAAATGGCCGATTTCGAGCAATGTTTCCTGACCGGCACGGCGGCGGAAGTGACGCCGGTGGGCGAGATTTCCGGCGAGATCGACGGCGCGGAAAAGCATTTCGACTTCCGGGTGGGCGACATCACCCGGGCGCTGATGGAGGACTACGAGAAGCTGGTGCGCGGCAGGAAATGAGCGCGTCGTCGCGCTTTGTGAACGGCAGCTGAACGGCGTGTTCAGGGCGGGTGCAGCCGGCTTGCGCCATAAGCATATCCGGCAATTCGAACGGGGCACGGACGGAGCGCCCGAAGCTGTCAACCCCATCCGCCCTCCTGCCAGAGGGTGCCTTGTCGGTGCCCGTTGCGAATTGTTCTTCGCGTCGCGGGGCCCGTGTCGGCAATGTGCCGGCACGGGCCCTTTCCCTTCGGGGGAGGGCATCTTCATGAAAACCGGGCCTTGTCGCGGCGGTGACGAGGATGGAAAGTTGCCGGTTGACCCGGCAAGAACTGGCTGGTTTAAGGACGGGGCAGGGGAACGCCGGGGGCAGGACTCCGGCATGGCAAGACGGGCGCAGTGGGCCATGAAACTCATCTCGGGCAATGCCAATCGTCCGCTGGCGGAGGCCATCGCCGCCTATCTCGGCCAGCCGTTGACCAAGTGCCTGGTGCGGCGCTTCGCCGACATGGAGATCTTCGTCGAGATCCAGGAAAACGTGCGCGGCGAGGACGTGTTCATCATCCAGCCCACATCGTTTCCCACCAACGACCACCTGATGGAACTCCTCATCATCATGGATGCGGCGCGGCGCGCCTCGGCGCGACGCATAACGGCGGTGGCGCCCTATTTCGGCTATGCGCGGCAGGACAGGAAGCCCGGCCCGCGCACGCCGATCACGGCCAAGTTGGTGGCCAACATGATCGAGCGCGCCGGCGCCGACCGGGTGCTCACCATCGACCTGCACGCGGGGCAGATACAGGGCTTCTTCGACATCCCGGTGGACAATCTCTACGCCGCGCCGGTGATGGTGCAGGATCTGAAGGAGCACTATGACCTGGAGAACGTCATGGTGGTGTCGCCGGATGTTGGCGGCGTGGTGCGTGCCCGGGCGCTCGCCAAGCGCATCGGGGCGCCGCTGGCGATCGTCGACAAGCGGCGCGAGCGGCCCGGAGAATCGGAAGTGATGAACATCATCGGCGACGTGAAGGGGCGGGCCTGCATCCTGGTGGACGATATCGTCGACTCCGGCGGCACCCTGTGCAACGCGGCCGAGGCCTTGCTGGAACAGGGGGCGGAGGAAGTTTCCGCCTATATCACCCACGGCGTGCTGTCCGGTGGCGCGGTGGCGCGGATCGCCGCCTCGCCGTTGAAGGAGCTGGTGATCACCGATACCATCCAGCCGACGGAGGCGGTGCGGGT
>JALVRJ010000177.1 GCA_027031305.1 Hyphomicrobiales bacterium
TCGCCGAATTTTTTCCGATACAGCTCCTCCAGCCGCCGCTTGTGCTCCAGTTCCTCCTGCGCCATTTCCATGAAGATGCGGGCCGAGTGCGGAAAGTTCTCCTGCAACCGGCTGGCGATGGACATGTAGATGCGCGCGTCCTCCTCCTCGCCGGAAATGGCCAGCGCCAGGATTTCCCGTTCGCTCAGTTCCGAGAACTTCTTCTTGTGATTGCGTGGCAGGGACATGGGGCGTTCTCCCGGGCAGGGGTGTGGAAGATGCAATGGTTTTTCGGCATCGGCCGAAAGACAATATAAGCACACATCGGCATACGGCGAGGGCTAAAAGAGTCCCTGAAAAATTAAGTGCCCCGCGCCGCAACGGCGGGCGGGGCACATGGCGCCATCCATGACCGGCGACAAAAATGGTGAGAACGCTCAGAACCTGTAGTTCACGCCCAGCCGGAAAATGTGGGCCTTGTCGTCGTACCAGTATGGGTCGTTGTCCTCGGTGTAACCGTGGTGCTTGCCGAAATCCATGTAGAGATACTCGGCCTTCGCGCTCCAGCGTTCGTCGATCGCGTATTCCATGCCGACGCCAAGGGTCCATCCGGTGCGGGTTTTCGCATCCCACGAGCTCTCGTTGGCGTTGTTGCCCAGCGTCCAGTTGTCCGTCTGCATGAAGGCCACGCCACCGGTGCCGTAGAGCATGAGCGAATCCATGATCGTCCAGCCCACGCGCCCGCGCACGGCGCCCCACGTGGGCCCGAAGGAGGGTTTCCACGAATGGCCGTCGAACACGCTCTTCTCGTCCTCGGAAATCGCCGCCACGCCGAGGTCGCCCTCCACCCCCAGCACCAGCATGTCATTCAAGGCGAAATTGTACCCGGCGGTGATCGAGCCCGCGAAGCCGCCCGGCGAGACGGCATCGGCGCCATGATTGGTGCCACGGTCAAGCTGCTGGTCGCTCTTGATCACCCCGTATCCGGCGCTGCCGCCCAGGTAGAAGCCGGAAAAGCGCGGGGCCCGTGCGTGCCGCGCGAAATAGGGCGCCTCCTTTTCGTCCCGAACCACCATGCTGGCGGAGGTGGGATGCGCGCGCAGTACCTCGCGCCCCTTGTCCACGGTTTCGCACGCCTGCAAGTGCGCCCAGGCACCCAGGCAGGAGATGAACGTGCCGATACCCATGAGAATACCCCTCTTGTGCTGTGGATGTGTCGCATCCCCAGCCCTGAGGAGAGGTGTAGAGGGCGCTCTTGGCGGCGCCTTGGCGCCGAGGCGGCGCGGTGGCGGTCATTTCGTGGCGGATTGGGCGCGAATGCGGCGCGAGAATGGCGGCGGAACCACCGGTAGCCACGGCATCACCGCCCGTGTTCATCCGGCGCCCCCCTGGTGGGTGGAAGTCAAGAGCCACAACGTGGCTGCGGAGCATCCCCCTTGCACAGGCCGGAGGACATTCGATGGCCCGCCCCCCGGCTCTCTTGGCGGGTGGAAGTCAAGAGCCACAACGTGGCCTAGCGACGTCGCAGGATGCTGCCCAGCACGCCGCGGATGATGGCCCGGCCCAGTTGCGTGCCGATGGAGCCGACCATGGAACGGATGAAGCGCTCGGTGGTGCTCATGCGGGTGCTGCGCCGTCCGGTCTTGCGCTCGGCCTTCTCGGCGGCCTTGCGCGCCT
>JALVRJ010000178.1 GCA_027031305.1 Hyphomicrobiales bacterium
CATCCACAGGTTCTCTCGGCTTCATGACATCCTCCCCGAAATTCACGCTTCAGGGAGAGTGAATCACGAAAAACCCGCCCAATCAATTTGCAAGGAAATCGGCCGAAACTGCCGTCTTCCTGCAAAATCCATTACTTCGAGACGAAAAATACAACAGCAATATCAGTGCATTATGTATACATCACGAGGGACGAGGGAAGGGGCTTTCATGAAGGTGCCGCCGGTCCATGCCGAAGCGCCCGGCAAGGGCCTTCAGCATAGACAGGCGGCTTTTCAGCAAACGCGATGGTTCAGTGGGTGGCGGCGGCCTGTGGCGCTTCCTCCACGTGCAGCAGGCGCTGCGGGTGGAAATTGCGCAGGTAGCACAGCTCCTCTTCCGTCAGCCACACTTCCTCGACGCCGGTGATCATGCCGTGGATGTAATAGAGCGGCGTCTTGCCGGTGGTGGTCATGTAGACATGGATGATGACAAAGAGGAGCATCAGCCACGCGCCGAGGGTGTGACCGAAGGCGGCGAGAGCGCGCCAGCCCTCGGCGTCGGCCAGGGGCAGGGCGGGGCGCCAGAAGTCCCAGCCCAGCAGGGCGATGCCGGTGATCCACAGCAGCGGACCGATGAAGGCCATGAGGCCGAAATAGGCGAAGGCCTGCAACGGATTGTGCTTGCGCCGCAGGCTTTTCTTGAAGGGATGCTCCTCGCCGCGCAGGATGCCCCAGGCATAGAAACGCGCGATGCGCCAGATCATGGTGAGCCAGGCGCGGAAGGCCTGGGAGAGGGTGGGGGCTTCCCTGGCTTCCTCCAGCAGGGGGACGAAATGGCGCCAGTTGCCGGTGGCGAACTGCCAGAAGATGGTGAAGATCCACAGCGCGATGAGTGCGACGGCGGCGATGACGTGCACCTGCCAGGCGGTGTGGAACGTCATGAGTTCGAAAGCGCCGTGCAGGTGGAACCCGGTGAAGAGCAGCAGCAGGATGAGCGCCGCCTGGGTCCAGTGCCAGAAGCGTTCGTAGAGGGTGTAGATCTGCACCTTCGCGCGGTAGCGGGCTTGCGCGGGCGCGGTTGTTGTTGCGATTTCGGTCATGGCCCGTCCTCCTCAGTTCCGGCTTTTCGCGCGAGACATGCGCAGCAGCGCGTGACCGAAAATACCGAGCAGCGTGAGCAACGCCGCGGCGGCGCCCAGCAGATCCAGCCGCGGCCAGCGGTCGCGTCCGGGCATGTAGAAGCCCGCCAGCTTTTGCAGGCGCCCGGTGTCGCGGACGTGGCAGTCGTTGCAGCGCAGGGCCTGTTCCTTCGGCGCCACCATGTGGTTGATGGGCCAGAACATGCGGGTGTGGACGAAGCCGAATTCGCCGGAATATTCGCGGCCGGCGATTTCCATGCCCTTCCTGATGGCGCGGGCGAAGTCGAAGTTGCCCCACAGGGCATAGTCGTTGTCGCCCCACAACAGCATGTGCACCAGCACGTTGCGCTTCTTGTCATAAGGCTGGATGGTCTTCATGACCTTGAAGGGCATGATGCGCGATTTCGGATCGTCCGGTCCGCCCAGGGGCTTGTTGATGAAGACCGGCGTGGCCGGGTCGAAGGCATCCTCGGGCAACAGCCAGTCCATGTCGCCGTTGGCCCATGCATATTCGGGCACCACGTTTTCAGCCCACTTGAAGGAGCCTTTCAGCGAGGCGTAGGTGTGGCGCTTCTTGCCATTGCCTTGCGTGTAGCCTTCCTCGGCGAAGGGCTTGCCATTCTTCAGCTTGCCGGCGGTGGACCAGTCCCAGAAGACCTTGGTGGCGACGCCGCCGCGGGCGAAGGCGGGAATGTGACAGGTTTCGCAGGCCACGCGGGCGGTGTGGCCGTTCAACCGCCAGCCTGTGAGCGTGGTGTTGGAGTGGGGCCTGTCGCCGTGGCACTGAGCGCAGGAAAGGGTGCGCCGTGGCATCCCCGGAGGGCGCTTGCCATCGTCGCCGATGTTGAGCTTGTAGTGCCCGCCGGCCCACTTGTGCCCCTCGCCGACGTGGCAGTCGATGCACACCAGGCCTGCGCCGCCCTTTTCCCTGGGGCTCATGTGCACGTCCACGGTGCGTGGCGGATTGAACAACACCGAGGACAGGTCGCCGTGCTTCACGTTGTCGCCGCCGCCGCCGTAGAAGTGGCACTTGCCGCAGTTGGCGCGGGTGGGCAGGCCGACATGCTGCGCGGACTGTGTCCACGGCACGGGTTTCTTGGGCGCGAATTTCTTGCGCACCTTCGGGTGGCCGGGGGTGACCACGGTCTTGAAATACTTGCCCGTGTTGTCGTGACAGGCCAGGCAGTCGATGTTTTCCAGCTTGTTGAGATCATAGTCCGGCCCGGCGCGGTTGAAGCCGGCGTGGCACATGGCGCACATGCCCTCGTTGCCCAGCGCGTTGGTGCAGAAGGCGTTGATGACGTGCATCTTGCCCAGCTTGCGGCCGGTGCGCTTGTCGATGGTTTCCCACGTCCAGTGGATGTTGTCGCGCAATTGCCGGCCGGCCTTGTTGTGGCACTTCAGGCAGGCGCGGGTGACCTGCGGGCCGGAGGTGAAGGGGCCTTGCAGCTCCTTGAACTTCGAGTGATCGGCGGTGACGGAAAGATTTTTCAGGATGGTGGGGCTGATGACGGAAGCGCCCCCGTTCGCCTTCGCCGATTCCTGTTGGGCGGAAGCCTGAACGGGCAGAAAAAGCAACGGAAGCAACAGGGCCGGGAAAATGCGGCTGCGCGCACCCCCGCGGCGCCAACGGGTTTTGCCGGTCATGACCGTAACCCCCTCGAGATGAATTGGATCTGGATTCGCGTGCCTTACCCGACATGAAGATGGGGAGCGGGGGCGGGGGATCAAGAGCGATGGCTCATGACAGAATGTCGCGGCCCCGACGCACCAGGCGCGGGTCAATGGCGCCGATGGCGGCCGTGTCCTTGCCCTCGTAGTCGAGCGCGGAAAGCACCACGCGCATGGCTTCGAGTCGGGCGCGGCGCTGGTCGTTGGCGTCGATGACCGTCCATGGCGCCGTGTCGGTGTCGGTGTGGCGGAAGATGTCCTCGATGGCGCGGGTGTAGTCGTCCCACTTGCCTACGGCGGCGTGGTCGATGGGCGAGAGTTTCCAGCTCTTCAGGATGTCGGTCTTGCGCTCGTAGAAGCGCTTGAGCTGTTCGGCGCGGGAGACGGTGAGCCAGAGCTTGAACAGGCGGATGCCATCGCGCGCCAGCATGGCCTCGAAGCGCGGGGCCTCGTCGAAGAAGGCGCGCCATTGTTCCGGCGTGCAGAAGCCCATGACGCGCTCCACACTTGCACGGTTGTACCATGAGCGGTCGAAAAAGACGATTTCACCACTGGTGGGCATGTGGGCCACGTAGCGCTGGAAATACCATTGGCCGCGTTCCACTTCCGTCGGTTTGGGCAGGGCGACGGTGCGGGCATGGCGTGGATTGAGGTGGCGGGTGAAGCGGCGGATGGTGCCGCCCTTGCCAGCGGCGTCGCGCCCCTCGAAGACGATGACGATGCGCTCGCCCGCCGCGCGCACGTGCTTTTGCAGTTTCACCAGCTCTGTTTGCAAACTATTGAGCTGTCGTCGATATTCCTTTTTTGGAATGGGCGCGTCATAGGCGTAGCCCGGCCCGTGGGGGAAGGTGAGCGCGGCGATGGACGCGGGCAGTGTGTCGAAGTCCAATGACCAGAGTTCGGATGGAATGTCCCGTTCGGTGGCTGGAGGGATGGTGGCCATGAGAGAATCTCCGCGCTGTGGGTTGCCGCCTGGAGATGATTGCGCAAGCGCGGGCAAAAGCAAAGGGCCCGGCTCCCCCCGGAACCAGGCCCTTTCCCAGAGAAGCCCCCCGGCTTCCCCTCATTCCCCTCTGCGCTGCGTCTTAAATGTTACGTTGCCGCTTCATGTTTCATTGGGATCCATCTTTCGGTTCCTTCGCGTGCGTCCGCTCACAGCCCGAAGAACAGCTTGCCAGTGTCGATGGTGGCACCGATGGAGATGATGTTCACGTGCTGATCGTAGGAGGCGCGCAGTCCCGGCATTCCGGGCAGCGGACTATTGGCCGGGATGCTGACGTCGCCGTCCTTGGCGATGATGTGGGTATAGGCGGCGTGCAGCTTCAGCCAGTCGTTGGGTTCATAGGTGAGGCCCAGCGAGAGCCAGTGCCGGTCGTTGTCCGGCACCCGCACGCCACGGGTGGCGTCAGGCACGGGGCTGTTCTCGAAGGCATAGCCGGCGCGCAGGGTCAGCGCGTCGCTGACGGCGTATTCACCACCGATGGCGAACAGCCAGCCGTCCTTCCAGTTGTAGTTCTCCGGCGCCGGGTTGTAGCCGGCCACGGGCTGCACGTCGAACTGCTTGAACAGGCTCCAGTTGGTCCACTCCACCGTGCCCATGAGGGTGAAGTCCCGTGTCACCCGCTGGCGGATGGAAAAGGTGGCCATGTCGGGCAGAGTGTGCTTCACGGTCGCTCTGTTGGTGGAAGGGCCACCGAGCAGGGGCGAGGCGACGAAAAAGGTTCCCTCGAGCTTGTGCTTTACGCGGCTGCGATAGCCGATGCCGATTTCGGTGCCTTCCACGGGCGTGAAATGCACGCCGAGGGTAAAGCCCAGGCCCCAGTCGTCGCCCTTCACGCGGCTGGCCAATGTGCCCAGTCGGGCGGTGGAGAGGTCACCCTTCATGTAGTTGATCTGCACGCCGGCGGCGAGGGACACCATGTCGTTGAGCTTGAGGCCCACGACGGGGCTGGCGTTGAAGGTGAAGATCTTCGACTTGTAGCCGTAAAGCGCGCTGAGGGCGCGGGGGTCGTTTTCCGTCTTCATGCCGAAGGGCGAGGTGAATGACAGGCCGACCCAGATCCTCTCGGTGAGCTGGTAGCTACTGTAGGAGGCCGGCACCACGGCCGTCTTGCCGATGTTGCCCGAATTGTCGGAAAAGCCACCGAGGGTGGCGGAGAGGCCATTGGCGAAAAGCTGGTTTTTCGCCTTCGAGTAGGGGAGGATGAGGGCGGCGTTATAGTCGTTCTTCATGCCCTTGAAGCGGGTCACCGTGGCCGGGTTCCAGAACATGGAGGACAGGCCGTGACCACCGGCGGCGACGCCGGCGAACGAGCTGCCCTGAAACTCCGCCGACTGCTCGTGAATGCCGAAACCGCCCGCCATGGCGGGAGTGAGGAAGGATACCAGGGCCAGGGCCGAGGCCCCCACGCCCGCCATCAACAGCTTCCCAGGCCTTCTCATGCGTCCAGAT
Organism: Hyphomicrobiales bacterium; assembly: GCA_027031305.1. Lineage (GTDB taxonomy): Bacteria > Pseudomonadota > Alphaproteobacteria > Rhizobiales > Aestuariivirgaceae > Thermopetrobacter. The sequence continues at coordinate 5,242 of JALVRJ010000178.1, forward strand.
CTCCCCTCGCTGTTTGCCGGAAATGGCGGCCCGGTCGTGGACCATTCTGGCC
>JALVRJ010000179.1 GCA_027031305.1 Hyphomicrobiales bacterium
GTGCGCGTGCTCCATGATCGCCCGTGCGTCGTCCAGCGTCCAGCAGTGCCGCACGCGCGGCCCAACCAGCCCAGGCACCGGCGGCTTGATGGGCCGCGCGCCGGTGCACACCAGCAGCCGGTCGTAGGCCAGCTCCGTGCCGTCCTTCAGGCGCACCGTCTTCTCCGCCACATCCAGCGTCTCCGCCCTGCCCCGCACCAGCGCGATGCGGTTCTCGGAATAGAAATCCAGCGGCCGGTGAATCCATGTGCCTTGCTCGTCGATCTTGCCTTCCAGCAGGTAAGGAATGGCCATGCGCGAATAGGGCGCCTCGCCCTCGCCGTCGATGAGCGTGATCTCGCTGTTCGGGTCCAGCTGGCGCAGCATTTCCGCCGCCCGCACCCCCGCCGGTCCCGCGCCGATAATGAGATGATGCATGGCCTCGCTCCTTCACCACCAATCCACCGTGCCAGAAAAACACGGCGATGTTCATGAAAGCCCCGAACGTTGCCGGTTTCTCATGTTCTGCCCGGCATACAACCGTCTTCGTCATTCCCGCGAAAGCGGGAATCCATCACTGACGCAACGGCCCGAATGGATCCCCGCATTCGCGGAGATGACGTGAAGGCGAGAACACCGCCGGAAGGGGATTTCATCCCCTTCCGGAACGTTCCCCGGGAAGGGATTTTCAGTCCCTTCCACAAGCACATTCACGCCGCCACCTCCCGTGCCCATCGCACGAGATTCCGGCTTGCGCCGGAATGACGACGGGTAAAAGGCCGGCCACCCCTCACGCCAGGCCGAAGCGCTCCAGCGTCTCCGGCTTGGGCTGGCCGTCCGGAGTCCAGCCGCGCAGCTCGTAGTATTCGGGCAGCATCTTGTCCAGCCCGTTCACCAGCCCCTTGGCCGGGCCGGTCTTCGCCGCCTCCTTCAGAATGCGCTTGGGTAGCGTGTCCTGATCGGGCGTGATGCCGGCATCCAGGTTGAACTTGCGCTCCATGTTCCAGATGCGCTCGCCCACCTCAAGCAGCTTCTCCACCGTCCACTCGCCCTCGCAAGCGGCGTCGATCTGCGGCGCGATGTCCTCCAGCGTCCAGGCGAAGGTGGTGAAGATGCACAGGCCAGACGAATCCACCGCCGCCGTGGCGTCCTGGAACGCCTTCACCAACGCCGCCTTGCCTTCCGTGGTCAGCGGATCGGTCTTTTCCGGAATGCCCAGCACTTCGGAAGCCACCGTGTAGGAACGTAGGTGGCAGGCGCCGCGATTCGACGTGGCGTAGGTCAGCCCCATGCCCTGGATGCCGCGCGGGTCGTAGGCCGGAAACTCCTGCCCCTTCACCGACATCGACAGGTCCGGATGGCCATATTTTTCGCACAGGCGCTTCGAGCCCATGGCCAGCTCCCTGCCGAAGTCCGTGCCCTCGCAGATGGCGTCCACCGCCTGGCACAGGGCCTGGGCCGATCCGAATTTCAACTCGATGCCGCCGGTGGTGTCCTTGTCGATGGCGCCGATGTCATACAGTTCCATCGCCGCGGCGATGGTCGCGCCGACGGAAATCGGATCGAGCGCGTGCTCGTTGCAGCGGTAATTGCAGTAGGTGACCGCCTCGAGGTCGTCCACGCCCGTGTCCGCGCCCAGCGCCCAGGCGTTCTCGTATTCCA
>JALVRJ010000180.1 GCA_027031305.1 Hyphomicrobiales bacterium
TCGGAAATTCTGCTCATCGCCATGGTGGCGCTCATCGTGGTCGGGCCGAAGGAGCTGCCTGGCCTGTTGCGCACCATTGGTCGCTGGGTGGGACAGCTGAAGGCGCTGGCCGCCGATTTCCAGGGCCATATCGACGACCTGACCAGGGAATCCGGCGTAAAGGACGTCAAGAAGGGTGTCGAGGAAAGTCTCGAGGAGCTTTCCATCGAGGATCTCGACCGCGAGTTCAAGGAGATGGAGGCCGAGCTGCGCCAGCAGCTCGCCGCCGGCGCCGAGAAGCCGGGTTCGAAGCCGAGCGAGGCCGACGACGAGGACCTGCTGGATGACGAGGAGCGCCCCCTTCCGGACACGCTGGACCTGGACGCGGACCCGGAAGAGTCCGGCGAGGACGGCGAGCGCGATGACGAAGAGGCTTCCGACGAGGAACTGGACAGGCAGTTCGAGGCGGAAATCGCCCTGGATGAACGGCCTCCTGGAGACACCGGCGCCCGCGAGAAGGAAGGGGAGGGCGACGCACCCGCCTCCGGAAATGCCGACCAGGCCGACACGGACAAGCCCGTCTCGGCCGGGCCAAAAAAATCCGCCGCCAGAACCGCCGCCGAATAATCACAGCGAAAAGCACCGGACATGAGCACGAAGGACATCGCGCACAAGCCCCCTTCCGGCTTGCCCGAACGGCCGCAGGAGGAAGAGGATATCGACGAGGTGGAGGCTTCCAAGGCGCCGCTTATCGAACACCTCGTCGAGCTGCGCCAGCGCCTCATATATTCGCTCGTCGGCTTTCTCGTCGCCTTCATCGTCAGCTTCTATTTCGCCAACCCCATTTTCAACTTCCTGCTGCTGCCCTACAAGTGGGCCATCGGCAGTGGCAAGGACCTCGAGCTGATCTACACCGCGCCGCAGGAGTTTTTCTTCACCCAGCTCAAGATCGGCATGTTCGGTGGGCTGTTCCTGGCCTTCCCGCTCATCGCCATCCAGATCTACAAGTTCGTCGCGCCGGGGCTCTACAAGCACGAGCGCGCCGCATTCCGCCCTTATCTCATCGCCACCCCCGTGTTGTTCCTGGCCGGCGCTGCGTTGGTGTTCTTCTTCATCCTGCCTGTGGCGCTCAAGTTCTTCGCCAGCTTCCAGCAGACCGGCGAGGAGGGCAAGGCCACCATCGAGCTGTTGCCGAAGGTATCCGAATATCTTTCGCTGGTCATGACCCTCATTCTTGCCTTCGGCGTCGCCTTTCAGTTGCCGGTGGTGCTCACCCTGCTGGGGCGGGTGGGCATCGTCACCGCCGACCAGCTGCGCCGTGGCCGGCGCTATGCCATTGTTGCCGTTGTCACCATCGCCGCCATCTTCACCCCGCCCGACCCCTTCTCGCAAATCGGCCTGGCCATCCCCATGCTGGGGCTCTACGAACTGGCCATCTGGCTGGTGAGCATGAGCGAGAAGAAGCGCGCCGCTGAAGGGGAGGCGGAAGAGGACGACGACTAACGCCTTGCCGCGCCCATGTTTCCCCTCCCGCCGTGCTGCGGAATCGTGTAAGCCGGTTTGCGAAAGGCGCACATTTCCCATAAGCGGGGGGTTCTCATGTTCGACATTCGCTGGATACGCGAGCACCCGGAAGAGTTCGACCGTGGCATGGCCGCGACC
>JALVRJ010000181.1 GCA_027031305.1 Hyphomicrobiales bacterium
CGGGCTGGACCTGGCGGCGGCGGGGATCGCGACGGGCGAGCGCGGCGCGCCCGACTTCGATCCCGCCACCCAGCGCATCGGCGAGACGCATTTCTTCATCGCCGGCGACGCCGACGGCCATCGCCAGATCCTGCACGAGGCCGCAGATGACGGTCGCATCGCCGGCTTCAATGCCGCCGCCCTTGCCAGGGGCGAGCGGGTGCGTCGCTTCCGGCGCAAGGTGCCGTTGGCCATCGTCTTTTCCGACCCCAACATCGCCATGGTGGGCGAAACCTTCGCGCAGCTTGACGCCACGTTGGGCGAGGACGAGGGCTTCGTGGTGGGCGAGCGCGACTTTTCCACTCAGGCCCGCGCCCGGGTGATGCTGGCCAACCGTGGGGTGCTGCATATTTACGCGCGGAAGGAAGACGGCAGGCTGCTGGGTGCGGAAATGTGCATTCCGCGGGCGGAACACATCGCCCACGAGCTGGCCTGGGCCATGGAACGGGGGCTGACGGTGGCCGACCTCATCGCCATGCCGTTCTATCACCCGGTCGTCGAGGAAGGCCTGCAAAACGCCCTGCACGACGCCTATGCGCAGCTGCCCGATTCGGCCAAGGTGCCGGGTATTCCGGACGTGCCGTTCGCCGACTGAGGTTTCCGGATCCGTTTCGCCGAAATTTGCCGAAATGAAGAAAGGCGCCGGTGGCCTTTTCGCCATCGGCGTTTCCTTGCTTCACAACTCCGCGTGCGGGGCCTATATGGCGCATGTGGCGGCACTGTCCGGCCCGTGACGGATGATATCCCGGGGCCCTTAACTTGATCCTGGGGAGCTGTCCCTGCGCCTGGCCGTGGCCTCGCGCACACGGCGCCCACCTGCGTTAGCGGGAACCCAGGGATCACCATGCCGCACGGCCGTGACGGTCCGCCACGCTTTTCATCGGGCGCGCGGCATGAGCATTCCTCCGGACAGGGCAGAAGGCATCCATGAGCAACGCGCGCGGCTGCGGGACGACGCCCTGCGCCGGCGCGAGGAATTGGCGCGCGCGGCCGCGAGGGATCACGCCCTGCGGGCGAGGGAGCATGGACTGGCGCTCGTTCGCGCTCTCGCTCCGGCCGACGCGGTGGTGGCCGGATACGTGCCGGTGCGCGGCGAGCTGGACATCATGCCGCTGCTGCACGCCCTGGCCGAGCGCGGCCATGCGCTGGCCCTGCCGGTGGTGGCGCGGCGGGAGGCGCCGCTGGTCTTCCGCCGCTGGTGGCCGGGCATGACGCTGAGAGAGGCCGACTACGGCATTCCCGTGCCGCCGGACGATGCGCCCGAAGTGGAGCCGGACGTGGTGCTTGCCCCCCTGGTGGCATTCGACCGGAAGGGCCACCGCCTGGGCTATGGCGGCGGCTATTATGATCGCACGCTGGCGGACTTGCGCGCCCGAAAGGCGCAACGGGGCGGATGGCTGATCACCATCGGCTGCGCCCACGCCGGGCAGGAAGTGGACGCCATCCCCGTGCTCGACACCGACGAGCGGCTGGACTGGATTCTCACCGAAAAGGGCGCGTGGCGCACCGAATGATGCCAGATTGCGCAAAGGCTGACCGGTAAAACCGCTCCGCGCCCCCACCCAAGCCCTTGTTTTTCATGAT
>JALVRJ010000182.1 GCA_027031305.1 Hyphomicrobiales bacterium
GCCCGGTGCCCCTGCCGACGCGGATTGAGCGCTTCACCGTGAACCGCTCGCCGCACATCGACAAGAAAAGTCGCGAACAGTTCGAGATTCGCACCCACCGCCGGCTGCTGGATATCATCGATCCGACGCCGCAGACGGTGGACGCGCTGATGAAGCTCGATCTGGCCGCCGGCGTGGATGTCGAGATCAAGATCTGACGAACACGCTGCGAATTCATTAATTTCAGGGAGTTGCGATGATGCGCTCAGGGCTGATCGCACAGAAGGTTGGCATGACACGGATTTTCACCGACGAGGGCGACGCCATTCCGGTGACCGTGCTGAAGGTGGAAAACTGCCGTGTCGTGGCCCAGCGCACCCGTGAACGCGACGGCTACACCGCCGTGCAGCTTGGCGCCGGCAAGGCCAAGGTCAAGCGCATGAGCAAGCCGCTGCGCGGCCATTTCGCCAAGGCGCACGTGGAGCCCAAGCGCAAGCTGGCGGAGTTCCGCGTGTCGGAGGACAACCTGATCGAGGTGGGCGCGGAGCTGACGGCCGATCACTTCGTGCCCGGGCAGTTCGTCGACGTCACCGGCATTTCCATCGGCAAGGGCTTCGCCGGCGCCATGAAGCGCTGGAACTTCGGCGGCCTGCGCGCCTCGCACGGCGTTTCCATCGCCCATCGCTCGCACGGTTCCACCGGCCAGTGCCAGGATCCGGGAAAGGTGTTCAAGGGCAAGAAGATGGCTGGCCACATGGGCGCGCGCCGGGTCACCACCCAGAACCTGAAGGTCATCAGCACCGATGCCGAGCGCGGACTCATCCTGGTGCGTGGCGCCGTGCCGGGTGCCAAGGGCTCCTGGGTGTTCATTCGCGACGCGGTGAAGAAGCCCCTGCCTGAAAACGCGCCATTGCCCGCCGCCATCAGGAAGCCGGCAGGCGAGGAAGCGGCGCCGGAAGCCGCCGCCGCGGAGGAGGGTTGAGGCCATGAAAATGGATGTGCAGAAACTGACCGCCCAGAAGGCGGGGAGCATCGAACTGCCGGACGACATCTTCGGACTGGACCCGCGCGCCGACCTGCTGCACCGCATGGTGGTGTGGCAGCTGGCCAAGCGCCGCGCCGGCACCCACAAGACCAAGACCCGTGGCGAGGTCAACCGCACCGGTGCCAAGTGGGGCCGCCAGAAGGGCCTGGGCCGGGCCCGTCACGGCAGCCGCAAGTCGGGCATTTTCGTCGGCGGCGGCAAGGCGCACGGCCCCAAGCCACGCAGCCACGCCATCGGCCTGCCGAAGAAGATGCGCGCGCTGGCCCTGAAATACGCCCTTTCCGCCAAGGTGAAGGACGGCTCGCTGGTGGTGCTGGAAAGCACCGAGGTGGCCAAGCCGAAGACGAAGGCGGTGAAGGAAGCGTTGCACAAGCTTGGGCTGGAAAACGCGCTCATCATCGACGGCCGCGAGGTTGACGAGAACTTCGCCAGGGCGGCCCGCAACATTCCGAACATCGACGTGCTGCCGGTGCAGGGCATCAATGTCTATGACATTCTGCGCCGCGACAAGCTGGCGCTCACCAAGGCCGCCGTCGAGGCATTGCAGGAGCGGTTCCAATGAGCAGCGAACGCCATTACGACATCATTCTCTCGCCGGTGATCACCGAGAAGTCCACCCTCGCCGCGGAGCACAACAAGGTGGTCTTCAACGTGGCGAAGAATGCCTCCAAGCCGCAGATCAAGGCCGCCGTCGAGGCCTTGTTCGGCGTCAAGGTGAAAAAGGTCAACACGCTGGTGCGCAAGGGCAAGGTCAAGCGCTTCCGCGGCACCGTTGGCAAGCAGAAGGACGTCAAGAAGGCCATCGTGACGCTGGAAGAGGGCCAGACCATCGACCTGGCCTCGGGCCTTTAAGGGGTAAGGGTTCAGAACCATGGCACTGAAGAAATACAAGCCCATCACCAACGGTATGCGCGGCCTCGTGCTGGTCGACCGTTCGGAGCTGCACAAGGGCGGCCCCGTCAAGCAGCTCACCGAGGGCCTCACCAAGACGGGCGGCCGCAACAACTACGGTCGCGTCACCGCGCGCCACCGTGGCGGTGGGCACAAGCGCAGCTATCGCATCATCGATTTCAAGCGCAACAGGAAGGACGTGCCGGCGAAGGTCGTGCGCCTGGAGTATGACCCGAACCGCACCGGCTTTATCGCGCTGATCGAATACGAGGACGGCGAACTGGCCTACATCCTCGCCCCGCAGCGCCTGCAACCGGGCGATACGGTCATGGCCTCCGACAAGCAGCTGGACGTCAAGCCCGGCAACGCCATGCCGCTTTCGGTCATGCCTATTGGCACCATCATCCATAACGTCGAGATGAAGCCGGGCAAGGGCGGCCAGATCGCCCGCGCCGCCGGCACCTACGCCCAGCTGGTCGGCCGTGACGCCGGCTATGCCATGCTGCGCCTGAAGTCCGGCGAGGTGCGCATGGTGCGCGCCGAGTGCATGGCCACCGTCGGTGCCGTGTCCAACCCCGACAACATGAACATCAACCTCGGCAAGGCCGGGCGCTCGCGCTGGCTGGGCCGTCGTCCGCACACCCGCGGCGTCGCCATGAACCCGGTGGACCACCCCCACGGCGGCGGCGAGGGCAAGACCTCCGGCGGCCGTCACCCGGTCACCCCGTGGGGCAAGCCCACCAAGGGCGCGCGCACCCGTCGCAACAAGGCCACGGACAAGTACATCGTCCGGTCGCGTCATCTGCGCAAGAAGAAGCGGAAGTAATTTGCAAGGGAAACGGTCATCATGGCTCGTTCAGTCTGGAAAGGCCCGTTCGTCGACCCGTATCTGCTGAAGAAGGCGGAAGCGGCGCGCGAATCCGGCCGCGCGGCCCCCATCAGGATCTGGTCTCGCCGTTCCACCATCCTGCCGCAGTTCGTCGGCCTCACCTTCGCTGTGCACAACGGCCGCAAGCATGTGCCGGTGCTGGTGACGGAGGAGATGGTGGGACACAAGTTTGGTGAATTCGCGCCCACCCGCACCTATTACGGACACGGGGCGGACAAGAAAGCGAAGAGGAAATAAGTCATGGGCAAGCGCAAGAATCCGCGTCGCGTGGCGGACAACGAGGCCCGCGCCGTGAACCGGATGATCCGCACCAGCCCCATCAAGCTCAATGAGGTGGCGCGGATGATCCGCAAGAAACCGGTCGACAAGGCGCTGGCCACGCTCGAGTTCTCGCGCAAGCGCGTTGCGCGCGAGGTGAAGAAGACGCTCGAGTCCGCCATCGCCAACGCCGAGAACAACCATGGCCTCGACATCGACAACCTGATCGTCGCAGAGGCCTATGTCGGCAAGTCGCTGGTCATGAAGCGCTGGCGTCCGCGCGCCCGCGGCCGCGTCGGGCGGATCCTGAAACCGTTCTCGCGCCTTACCATCGTCGTGCGCGAAGTTGAGGAGGTGAACTGATGGGCCAGAAAGTCAATCCGATCGGGTTCCGCCTCGGCGTCAACCGCACCTGGGATTCGCGCTGGTATGCCAACAAGGGCGACTACGGCGACCTGCTGCACGCCGACCTGAAGGTGCGCGACTACATTCGCGACAACCTGAAGAACGCCGGCATCTCGAAGGTCATCATCGAGCGCCCGCACAAGAAGTGCCGCGTGACCATCCACACCGCGCGTCCCGGCGTCATCATTGGCAAGAAGGGCGCCGATATCGAGAAGCTGCGCCGCAAGCTCTCGCAGCTGGCCGGCACCGACGTGCATCTGAACGTGGTGGAGGTGCGCAAGCCCGAGATCGACGCCCAGCTGGTGGCCGACAACATCGCCCAGCAGCTCGAGCGCCGCGTCGCCTTCCGCCGTGCCATGAAGCGCGCCGTGCAGTCGGCCATGCGCATGGGCGCCGGTGGCATCCGCATCAACTGCGGCGGTCGTCTTGGCGGCGCCGAGATCGCCCGTACCGAATGGTATCGCGAGGGGCGCGTGCCGCTGCACACCTTGCGCGCGCACATCGACTACGGCACCGCCACCGCCGTGACCGCTTATGGCACCAATGGCATCAAGGTCTGGATCTTCAAGGGCGAGCTGATGGAACACGACCCCTTCGCCCAGGAAAGGCACGACAAGCAGTTGCAGGAAGGCGGCGGCCGGCCGCGCCGTGGCGGCGGAGGCCGCCGGCGCGAGGGTGGCCGCCCCGGCAGGCAGGCCTGAGGCATCGCCGGATCAATTTGGGAGTTCTGAGCTATGTTGCAGCCGAAACGCACCAAGTTTCGCAAGGTCCAGAAGGGTCGCCTGAGGGGCGTCGCCAAGGGAGGCACCCGGCTTACCTTCGGCGCCTATGGACTGAAGGCCTTGCAGGCCGAGCGCATCACCGCGCGCCAGATCGAGGCCGCGCGCCGCGCCATCACCCGCCACATGAAGCGCACGGGCAAGGTCTGGATTCGTGTTTTCCCGGACCTGCCGGTCACCCAGAAGCCGACGGAAGTGCGCATGGGCAAGGGCAAGGGCTCGGTGGAATACTGGGCCGCGCGCGTCAAGCCGGGACGCATCCTCTTCGAGATCGATGGCGTCTCGCGCGAGATCGCCGAGGAGGCCATGCGCCTCGCCGCCGCCAAGCTGCCCATCAAGTGCCGCTTCGTGGCGCGTCCGGGCGCCGAATGATCTGACCGGGCGGATGCGCCCGGGAGTTTGAAACGACACGGGAAATTTGGAGACAGTGGCCATGAAACCGGCCGAGATCAGGGCGATGAGCGACGAGGAGCTGAAGGGTAGGCTTCTGGAGCTCAAGAAGGAACAGTTCAACCTGCGCTTCCAGAAGGCCGCCGGCCAACTGGAGAACACCGCGCGGATCCGCCAGGTGCGGCGCGACATCGCCCGCATCAAGACGGAAATGACCGCGCGCCGCAAGCACAAGGCCGCCCAGGCCGCCGGCTGACGCATGTCAGCCGTGCGCACGGGGAAAAATGGTTGAAATAACGGGCGCTGCCGTTCATATCTGGCGGCGTTGATTTGCAAAGAGAGACAGGAACATGCCGAAGCGCGTATTGCAGGGCACGGTGGTATCCGACGCCAACGACAAGACCGTCGTGGTGTTGGTGGAGCGTCGTTTCACGCACCCGCTCTACAAGAAGACGGTGCGCCGCACCAAGAAATACCACGCCCATGACGAGAACAACGAGTTCAAGGTGGGCGACGTGGTGCGCATCGAGGAATGCCGCCCGCTTTCGCGCAACAAGCGCTGGCGGGTGGTCGAGCGTGTGGAGAGCGCCCGCGCCTGACGCTTGGAGCGGGGTGGCGCCATGACCGTCATCCGCTCCCTTCTCGTGGCGCTGCCGTGGGAAGGCGCCGAGGTCGATGAAGCCTCGGTCGACAACGGATATCAACCGGCTGGCGCGGACAGCCGCAGCCGCCGGAAGACGGAACGGAAATGACAACGAAATTGGAATTGAACGGGTGAAGCCATGATCCAGGTGGAGACGAAGCTGGACGTCGCCGACAACTCCGGCGCCCGCAAGGTGCAGTGCATCAAGGTGCTCGGCGGCTCCAAGCGCAAGTATGCCTCCGTGGGCGACATCATCGTCGTGTCGGTGAAGGAGGCCATTCCGCGCGGCCGCGTGAAGAAGGGCCAGGTGCTCAAGGCCGTGGTGGTGCGCACCGCCAAGGACGTCAAGCGTCCGGATGGCTCCGTCATCCGCTTCGACAACAACGCCGCGGTGCTCATCAACAACCAGGGCGAACCCATCGGCACCCGCATTTTCGGTCCGGTGCCGCGTGAGCTGCGCGCCAAGAACCACATGAAGATCGTATCGCTCGCTCCGGAGGTGCTGTAATGGCTGCGAAAATCAAGAAGGGCGACACGGTCGTCGTCATCGCCGGTCGCGACAAGGGCAAGAAGGGCGAGGTCCTCAAGGTCCTGCCGAAGGAAAATCGCGCCATCGTCAAGGGTGTGAACATCGTCAAGCGCCATCAGCGCCCCTCGGCCAACCAGGCCGGCGGCATCATCGAGAAGGAGGCGCCCGTTCACATCTCCAACCTGGCCCATCTCGATCCCAAGGACGGCAAGCCGACGCGGGTGGGTTTCAGGGTGCTGGATGATGGACGCAAGGTGCGCTATGCGAAGCGTTCGGGAGAGGTGATCGATGTCTGACAAGGAAAAATACGTTCCGCGCCTGCGCAAGCATTATGACGAGGTCGTCAGGCCGCAGCTCGTCGAGCGCTTCGGCTACACCAACCCCATGCAGGTGCCGAAGCTTCAGAAGATCGTGCTCAACATGGGCGTAGGCGAGGCGGTGCAGGATTCCAAGCTGGTCCAGTTCGCCGCCGACGAGCTGACCAAGATCGCTGGCCAGCGCGCCGTCATCACCCGCGCGCGCAAGGCCATCGCCGGCTTCAAGCTGCGCGCCGGAATGCCCATCGGCGCCAAGGTCACGGTGCGCGGCGACCGCATGTACGAGCTGCTCGACCGCATCGTCAACATTGCGCTGCCGCGCGTGCGCGACTTCCGTGGCCTCAATCCGAAGAGCTGCGACGGCAACGGCAACTACGCCTTCGGCATCCGCGAGCACATCGTGTTCCCGGAAATCGACTACGACAAGGCCCTGAAGATTCTCGGCCTTGACGTCATCATCCACACCAGCGCGGAAACGGACGAGGAGGCCAGGGCCCTGCTGGAAGGCTTCAACTTCCCGTTCCGCAAGCGCCGCCAGCAGCAGCAGGCGGCCTGAGGCGACCACGACCGGGCCAACGAGATACAGAACCAAGAGGCTGAACGAGCATGGCGAAGAAGGGCAAGATCGAAAGCAACGAGAAGCGCAAGAAACTGGCGCGCAAGTATGCGAAGAAGCGCGCCGCGCTGTTGGCCATCGCGCGCGACCGTTCGCGTCCCATCGAGGAGCGCTGGGAGGCGCAGATGAAGCTGGCCAGCTTGCCGCGCAATTCCGCGCCCATCCGTGTGCGCAACCGCTGCGAGCTGACCGGGCGTCCGCGCGGCTATTACCGCAAGTTCCGCCTGTCGCGCATCGCCCTGCGCGAACTGGCCAACCGTGGCCTGTTGCCCGGCGTCACCAAGGCGAGCTGGTAAGGCCCGGTCCGGCGAGCCGTTGAATCCGGCGTCATCGGCGCCGGTCGAGCGATATCGCCCTGTCGCCGCGCCCAACGCGGGGCAGGGGGCTGATCGAGAGGAGAAAGGACATGACGATTACCGACCCGATCGCGGACATGCTGGCCCGCATCCGCAATGCCCACATGCGGCACAAGGCCACCGTCCGTATGCCGGCCTCGCGGATGCGCGAGCGCATCCTGCAGGTCTTGCAGGACGAAGGCTACATCCGCGGCTTCAAGCGCATTGATCTCGGCGGCGGCAAGGCCGATCTAGAGATCGAGCTGAAATATTACGACGGCGAGCCCGTCATCCGCGAGATCACGCGCGTGTCACGCCCCGGCCGCCGCGTATACACGTCCGTCGAGGATATGCCGCTGGTCTACAACGGCCTTGGCATCGCCATCCTCTCCACTTCCCGCGGCGTCATGAGCGACGCGCAGGCGCGCGAGCACAACGTCGGCGGCGAGGTGATCTGCACGGTATTCTGATCCACGGCCCTGGCCGGCGCGCCGGAGGCTGGCGCGCCGCGAACGCGGCCAAAGACCTGAGGAAGGAACATCATCATGTCCCGCATTGGCAAGAAACCGGTGCCCATTCCCTCCGGCGTGGAGGTGAAGATCGACGGCGACACCATCGTCGTGAAAGGTCCGAAGGGCCAGCTGGAGACCTCTTTCCTCGGCGACCTGGTGGAGGTCGTCGTCGAGGACAACGAGGTGCGCGTCAGCCCCAGGAACAATGGCAAGCCGGCGCGCTCCGCCTGGGGCCTCACCCGCTCGCTCATCAACAACATGGTCACCGGCGTTACCGAGGGCTTCCAGAAGAAGCTGAAGATCGTCGGTGTCGGCTACCGCGCCCAGTTGCAGGGCCGCAACCTGAAGCTCAACCTTGGCTTCAGCCACGATGTCATCTATGAAGTGCCGCAGGACATCGACGTGCAGGTTCCGCAGCCCACCGAGATCATCGTCTCTGGCATCGACAAGCAGAAGGTCGGGCAGGTGGCGGCCGAGATCCGCGCCTGGCGTCCGCCGGAGCCCTACAAGGGCAAGGGTGTGCGCTACGAGGATGAATACATCTTCCGCAAGGAAGGCAAGAAGAAGTAATCAACCGCGAAACGGGCTTTCCACAGGGTCTGGCGTCCATGCGCGCCGGAAACCGGTGGAGAGGACAATGACAACGCATACGGACGAGTTCGAGCCATGTTGCGCAAACTTTCCAGAGAGGGACGCAGGCGCGCCCGCGTGCGGCGCAAGCTGAAGACGCGGGCCGGCGAAGGCCGCCCGCGCCTGTCGGTGTTCCGCTCTCACAAGTATATCTACGCCCAGATCATCGACGACAAAAAGGGCCACACGTTGGTCGCCGCATCCTCCAACGAGCCGGACATGCGCGAGAAGCTGAGCAGCACCGGCGACGTAGAGGCCGCGCGCGAGGTCGGCAAGCTGCTGGCCGAGCGCGCCAGGAAGGCCGGCGTCGAAAAGGTCTATTTCGACCGTGGCGGCTATCTCTATCATGGTCGCGTGAAGGCGCTGGCCGAGGGCGCGCGCGAGGGCGGCCTGGATTTCTGATAAGAGTTCAACTTCTTTCGCCAGGGTCATGGGCGCTTCATGAAACCGGGCGAAGGCAATACGGGCAAAGAATCAAGATGGCTGGAAGAGAAAGAGAACGCGACGACGAGTTCGTCGAACACCTGGTGCACATCAACCGCGTCGCCAAGGTGGTCAAGGGTGGCCGCCGTTTCGGCTTCGCCGCGCTCGTCGTCGTCGGCGACCAGAAGGGCCGCGTCGGTTTCGGCCACGGCAAGGCGCGCGAGGTGCCGGAAGCCATCCGCAAGGCCACCGAGCAGGCCCGGCGTAACCTCATCCGCGTGCCGCTGCGCGAGGGCCGCACCCTGCACCACGACGTCACCGGCAAGCACGACGCCGGCAAGGTGCTCATCCGTTCCGCCCCTCCGGGCACCGGCATCATCGCCGGCGGTCCCATGCGCGCCGTGTTCGAGGCCCTTGGCGTTGGCGACGTGGTGGCCAAGTCCATCGGATCGTCCAACCCCTACAACATGGTGCGCGCCACCTTCAACGCGCTATCCAAGTGCGAAAATCCGCGCAAGGTGGCCGCGCGCCGTGGCAAGAAGGTGTCCGAGATTCTGAAGAACCGCCGTCAGGTCGAGGAAACCGGCCGCTGAGCCGGAAGGCCGACGGCGCCCGCGCCGCGACCGCGCGGGCCAACGCAACAACGGGATGAAGGCCATGGCCGACAACAAGCAGAAAACCATCACCGTCGAGCAGATCGGCAGCCCGATTCGCCGGCCGAAGATCCAGCGCGCCACGCTCATCGGGCTGGGGCTGAACAAGATGCATCGCCGCCGCACCCTTCCCGACACCCCACAGGTGCGCGGCATGATCCGCAAGGTGTCGCACCTTGTGCGCATCGTGGACGAAGGTTAACGGAATTTCCATCGCTGGAGTATCGACCATGCGACTGAACGAATTGGCGCCCGCTCCGGGCGCGAAGAAGAAGGCCAGGCGGGTGGGCCGCGGCATCGGCTCCGGCAAGGGCAAGACCTGCGGCCGTGGCCACAAGGGTGCCAAGGCCCGCGCTGGTACCGCCATCAAGGGGTTCGAGGGCGGCCAGATGCCCATCTATCGCCGCCTGCCCAAGCGTGGCTTCCGCCTGCACGTCGGCAAGCGCTTCGCGGAAGTGCGCCTTTCGCGCATTCTCGAGCTGCTTGACAAGGGGCGCCTCGACGCCACGAAGGTTATCGACGAGGACGCCCTCGTGGCCGCCGGCGCCGCCCGCCGCAAGAAGCAGGGCATCCGCGTGCTCGGCCCGGCCGACATCGACAAGGCCATCCAGCTGAAGGTGTCTCACGTCAGCGCCTCGGTGAAGGAAGCCATCGAGAAGGCCGGCGGCAAGGTGGAAATCATCGCGCCGAGGACGGCCAAGGCGGAAAACACGGAAGCGTGAGTTTTCATCCGGCGCCCTCTGCCGTCATGGTGGAGAGCGCCGGCAACGCATCAGGGGCAGGCCCTCATGGCATCGGCGGCGGAACAACTGGCGGCGAATTTCAACTTCTCGGCCATCGCCAGGGCGGAGGAACTCAAGAAGCGCATCTGGTTTACGCTGGCCGCGCTCATCGTCTATCGGCTGGGCACCTACATCCCCATTCCCGGCATCGACGCGCTGGAACTGAGCCGGCTCGTGCAGCAGCAGAGCACCGGCATCCTCGGTTTCGTCAATTCGCTCTCCGGCGGCGCGCTGGGTCGCATGGCGGTGTTCGCGCTCAACATCATGCCCTACATCTCCGCCTCCATCATCATCCAGCTCATGACCACCGTATCGCCGCAGTTGCAGCAACTGAAGAAGGAAGGCGAAACGGGCCGCAAGAAGATCAACCAGTATACCCGCTACGGCACGGTCATCCTCGCCGCGCTGCAGGCCTACGGCATCGCCGTGGGGCTGGAGGCGCAGGGCAACATCGTGCACGACCCGGGCTGGTTCTTCCGCTTCTCCACCGTCGTCACGCTCACCGGCGGCACGGTGTTCCTCATGTGGCTGGGCGAGCAGATCACCCAGCGCGGGGTGGGCAACGGCATATCGCTCATCATCTACGCCGGCATCGTCGCCGGCCTGCCACTGGCCATCGCCCAGCTGCTGGAGCTCGGCCGCACCGGCCAGCTGTCCACCTTCGCCATCATCGGCATCATCGTCATGTCGCTGGCGGTCATCGCCTTCATCGTCTTCATGGAGCGCGCTCAGCGGCGCATCCCCATCCAGTATCCACGCCGTCAGCAGGGCAACCGTGTCATGCAGGGGCAAATGTCGCACCTGCCGCTGAAGCTGAACACCGCCGGCGTCATTCCACCCATTTTCGCCTCTTCACTGCTGCTGGTGCCGGTCACGGTGGCCAACTTCATGCAGGGCCAGGGGCCGGAATGGCTCACCTACGTCACTACCCTGCTTGGGCGTGGCCAGCCGCTGTTCCTGTTCCTGTATGGCGCGCTCATATTCTTCTTCACTTTCTTCTATACCGCCATCATGTTCGACCCGAAGGAGGTGGCCGAGAACCTGAAGAAGTATGGCGGCTTCATTCCCGGCATCCGTCCGGGCGAGAAGACGGCGGAATACATCGACTACGTGCTCACGCGCATCACTTTCATCGGCGCCATCTATCTGGTGTTCATCTGCCTGTTGCCGGAGTTCCTCACCGCCTATGCCGGTGTGCCGTTCTACTTTGGCGGCACCTCGCTGCTCATCGTGGTGAGCGTGACCATGGACACGGTGGCGCAGATCCAGGGGCACCTGCTGGCGCAACAGTATGAAGGCCTGGTCAAGAAGACGAAATTGAGGGGCAAGAGAAAAAGGTAAGAGGGAACCATGAACATCATTCTGTTTGGCCCGCCGGGCGCGGGCAAGGGCACACAGGCCAAGCGCCTGGAGAAGAACCGCGGCCTCATCCAGCTCTCCACCGGTGACATGCTCCGTGCCGCCGTCGCCGCCGGCACCGAGTATGGCAAGAAGGCCAAGGAGATCATGGAGAAGGGCGAGCTGGTGCCCGACGAGGTTGTCATCAACATCATCTCCGATCGCCTCGACGAGGACGACGTGAAGAACGCCCCGGGCGTCATCTTCGACGGTTTCCCGCGCACCGTGGCCCAGGCCGAGGCGCTGGACAGGATGCTGGCCGACAAGGGCATGAAGCTCGACGCCGTCGTTGTGCTCGACGTCGATGACGAGGCCCTGGTCGAGCGCATCACCGGCCGCTTCACCTGCGCCAAGTGCGGCAAGGGCTACCACGAGAAGTTCGAGCGCCCGAAGGTGGACGGCGTGTGCGACGAGTGCGGCTCCACCGAGTTCACCCGCCGCGCCGACGACAACGAGGAAACCGTGCGCCAACGGCTGGAAGCCTACCATGCCCAGACCGCGCCGCTGATTGCGTATTACGAGAAGCAGGGGATCGTGAAGAAGGTCGACGGCATGGCCGCCATCGAAGAGGTGACCAGGCAGATCGAGGAAGTGCTCGACCAGCTGGCTTGACCGATTGGAGCGCTCCGCCTTCCAGCCATTGGCATGTGCTGGCTGTCGGTGGATTGCGTGGCGGGGCGCCCCGGCTTCATTGGCGCTTCGGCGCAAGGAGAAATCCGCTCATGCATTGAACGCATGGCGGCGTTGAAGGCGGGTGTCGGCACCCCCGCGAATGCTTGACGATGTGGCGCAATCGGCGTAAGGAGGGCGCACCATCGCTAGTTTTCGGCGGGAATCGCCACACCGGCGCCAGCGACATGCGGGTTGGCGCGGTTTTTCGTGTTGAAGGCGGCGGACCACGCCAGCGAGGCGCAAACAGGCAATATTCACCCGGATCCCGGCCCGCGCACTGAGGTGGGGCGGCGTCCGCTCTGACAAACGAGAGGCAGCACCGTGGCTCGTATCGCAGGTGTCAACATTCCGACGAACAAGCGCGTCGTCATCGCGCTGCAATACATTCATGGCATCGGCCCCAAGTTCGCGCGCGAAATCCTGGAGAAGGCCGGCGTCGACGAGAACAAGCGGGTGCACGAGCTTTCCGAGCAGGAAGTCATCCGCATCCGCGAGATCATCGACCGCGATTACATCGTGGAGGGCGATCTGCGCCGCCAGGTGGCCATGAATATCAAGCGGCTCATGGACCTGGGCTGCTACCGCGGCTTGCGTCATCGCCGTGGCCTGCCGGTGCGTGGCCAGCGCACCAGCACCAACGCGCGCACGCGCAAGGGCCCGGCCAAGCCGATCGCCGGCAAGAAGAAATAACGGAACAACCTTCGCCCGGTCCGCTTCCGGGCGGCGTGACATCATAACAGGGATTTGGGTTAGTCATGGCCAAGGCAGCGACCAAGACGCGCAAGAAAACCCGGCGGGTGGTGCCGGAAGGCGTGGCGCACGTGAACGCCACCTTCAACAATACCATGATCACCATCACCGATCCGCAGGGCAATACGCTCTGCTGGGCTTCCGCCGGCAAGATGGGCTTCAAGGGCTCGCGCAAGTCCACGCCCTATGCCGCGCAGCTGGCGGCGGAAGATGCCGCCAAGTGCGCGCTGGAGCACGGCATGAAGACCATCGAGGTCAACGTCTCCGGCCCCGGCTCGGGCCGCGAATCGGCGCTGCGCGCGCTTCAGGCGGCGGGCCTGCAAATCACCGTCATCCGCGACACCACGCCCATTCCGCACAACGGCTGTCGCCCGCGCAAGAAGCGCCGCGTCTAGGCCGCTGGCGCGCCACCGCGCCGTGCTTGTCCATTCGCGGCGTGCGGCGCCATGTTGCCGGAGCGGAGATGCGCAAGGCAGGAATTTTTCGAGGAAGACCATGCAGCAGATCAATCAGAAGAACTGGCAGGAGCTGATCAAGCCGACGAAGCTGGAGGTCACGCCCGGGCGCGATCCGGAGCGCGTGGCCACCATCGTCGCCGAGCCGCTCGAGCGTGGCTTCGGCATGACGCTGGGCAACGCCCTGCGCCGGGTCCTGCTCTCCTCGTTGCAGGGTGCCGCCGTCACCTCCATCCAGATCGACGGCGTGCTGCACGAGTTCTCCTCCATCCCCGGTGTCCGCGAGGACGTCACCGACATCGTGCTCAACGTCAAGGACATCGTTTTCCGGATGCACGCCGACACGCCGCGCAAGGTGCGCCTGCACAAACAGGGGCCCGGCGTGGTCACCGCCGGCGACATCGAGGAGACGGCGGACGTCGAGGTGCTGAACAAGGATCACGTCATCTGCACCCTCGCCGACGACGTCGAGCTGCGCATGGAACTCACCGTCAGCACCGGCAAGGGCTACGTGCCGGCCGACCAGAACCGGCCCGCCGACGCTCCCATTGGCCTCATCCCGGTGGATTCGCTCTACTCGCCGGTGCGCCGCGTGTCCTACAAGGTGGAGAACACCCGCGAGGGGCAGGTGCTGAACTATGACCGCCTCATCATGACGGTGGAAACCGACGGCTCCGTCACGCCGGAAGACGCCGTGGCCTACGCCGCCCGCATTCTCCAGGACCAGCTTCAGATCTTCATCAACTTCGAGGAGCCGGCCACCGAGGAAAAGGAGGAGCAGGAGCCGGAGCTGGCCTTCAACCCGGCGTTGCTCAAGCGCGTCGACGAGCTGGAACTCTCCGTGCGCTCGGCCAATTGTCTGAAAAACGACAACATCGTCTACATCGGCGATCTCATCCAGAAGACCGAGGCCGAGATGCTGCGCACGCCGAACTTCGGCCGCAAATCCTTGAACGAGATCAAGGAGGTGCTGGCGCAGATGGGCCTGCACCTGGGCATGGAGGTGCCCAACTGGCCGCCCGAGAACATCGAGGAGCTGGCCAAGAAATACGAGAACAACTACTGAGGCTTTCCGGCTCCCGGCGTTAAAACGACGGGGCCTCCGAACAGGGGACTGAAACAATGCGTCACCGCAAGCGCAAGGGGCGGCTGAACCGCACCGCCGAACACCGCAAGGCGCTGTTCGCCAACATGGCGGCTTCGCTCATCGAGCATGAGCAGATCGTTACCACGCTGCCCAAGGCCAAGGCCTTGCGCGGAGTTATGGACAGGCTCGTCACCCTCGCCAAGAAGGGCCAGGACGAGGGCAAGCGCCTGCATTATTACCGCCTGGCCATCGCGCGGCTGCAGAACAAGAAGGACGCCGCGAAGAAGCTGTTCGAGGTCCTCGGGCCCCGATACGCCGAGCGCCCGGGCGGCTACACCCGCGTACTGAAGGCCGGCTTCCGCCACGGCGACAACGCGCCCATGGCCGTTATCGAGCTGGTTGACCGCGACCCGGATGCCAAGGGTGCGAAGGATCATGCCCGCATGGCCGAGGAGCAGGCGGAAGAGGGCGAGGCGCAGGCCGCCGGCTGAGGTCGCCGCGCCAATAGCAACAGGGTCCATGGAGTCGCCCGTGAACTATGGCTTTTGCATCTGATTGGCGGCTGAGGGAGGCGGAGCGAAGACCAGCTGCAACAGGGCCAAAAGGATCGCGATGATCCAGTTGATCAGCAGCCGGAAGTTGTATCCCAC
>JALVRJ010000183.1 GCA_027031305.1 Hyphomicrobiales bacterium
GGCTGGACTGGCCCGGGCAGGAAGGACAGGCGCGCTGCATCACGCATGTTTACGAGGAGACCGAACAATGACCATTGATCCGCAAACCATTTCCGGCTGGGCGGAGGATACCCAGGACGCCCCGGTTGCGCTGACGCTGCGCCAGAAGCTCGTCTCCGTCGAAGGCGAGGACGCGGTAATCTTCCCGCCCACCTACGCGGGCCGCGAGCCCTATGTCATCGACACGCTAGCCGATGGCGCGAAGGTGGCGCTGATCGACTCGGTGGGATCGCAGGCCAACCGCATGGAGCCGATTTTCGGCGAGAATGAATACAGGCATCTGGCTCCGCAGATCACCATCAAGGCGGGAAACGAGCGGACTATCTCCATCTTCGAGGTTGGCCACCGCATCGCCGACGCCCTGGCGCGCGGCGCAAGGCCGCTGGCGGGGAAGGTGCATGAGGCCTTCTCCGAACTGGCGCGCGGCAACGCCGGAGAAATGGCCAGACTGGCCCCCACGTCGCTGGTGTTCGGCGTGTGGGATTCGCGTGGCGAGGGCATGAAGGTGCCGCGTCTGATCAATTCGGTCATCCGCGCCCATGACGTCTCCATGCTGCACCGCTCGGCGCAATACATGCCGCCGCTGATGCCGGAGGAATACAGGGAACTGGCTGGTTTCAACGAAAAGGAAATCCAGAAGGCCGAGGGCGACCCCAAGGCCCCCATGGCCAAGGCCGGTTTCGTGCCTGTGCCCAGCACGGACGAGCCGGGCGGCATCATCGCCAGAGGCGGAATCTGGCGCACCGTGACGGTCAATCTGGTGGCCCTGCGCAAGCTGAACGCCGGGGAGGAGAGCGCACCCCTGCGGCGTTACATCCTGGGGCTTGCGCTGGTGGCGGCCACATACCCGCAGGACGGCTTCCTGCGGCAGGGATGCCAGTTGATGGTTGACGAGGCCAGCCCCGGCGTATGGCGGGCGGTCTATCGAGATGGACGGCGCGAGGATACCGGCCTGACCCATGAGGCAGCCAAGGCCTTCGCCGGCAGGGCGGCGGAGGGATTCGGCGTCGGGGAAGACATGCAGGCCGAGTTCGACAAGGACCTCGCCCACGAGGTGCTCAAGTCCGCGAAATAGCATAAAGGATCAAGGCAATTGACAGGCGCTTCCTTCGTCATTCAGGTGCATCTGCATGATGACCGCTGGCATGGGCTGCCGGAATGGCCGCCGGCGCCCTTCCGGCTGTTTCAGGCGCTGGTGGCGGCCGCCGCGCGGGGCGCGCGCATCGGCGAAGAACACATGAAGGCCCTGCGCTGGCTGGAGGAACAGGAGCCGCCGCATGTCCTCGCCCCTTTCTCCGCCCCCGGGAAAAGCGTAACAAGTTTCGTTCCCAACAACGATCTGGACGCCGTTGGCGGCGATCCGGACAAGGTGGAGAAAATCCGCGCGGGCAAGATCATCCGCCCGCGCCTCCTCTTTCATGATCCCGCCTTCGTTTACATATGGGAAGGCGTCATACCGCCTGAAGATATCCTTGCGCAGTTGAAGGATATTTGCGGCCATCTCTATCAGCTTGGGCGCGGGGTGGACATGGCCTGGGCGCGCGCCGGGTGCATGGATTCAGCGGATCTGGCGCGCATCAGG
>JALVRJ010000184.1 GCA_027031305.1 Hyphomicrobiales bacterium
GGCAATGAGTCAGCGGAGCCCCTTCATCATGGGCAAGACGGCCGCATCACGCTTGCGCGACACCTCGGCGGCGCGTGGCGCCTCCTCTGACGAAGCCGTGCGCGAAGCGGCCCCCGTGCCGGCAAAAGACGATTTTCTCACCATCATCATCAGCCACGGCAATTTCGCCGTGGAGCTGAAGGATGCGCTGGAACACCTCATGGGGCCGCAGCCGCTGGTTGCGGCCCTTGACATCATGGCCAACGAGCCGCTGGCCCACACCCGCCGCCGCTTGCGCGGCCTGTTGCGCGACTTGCGCCGCCAGGCCGTCATCGCGCGAACGGATGCGGCGGACACGCTGGTCAAGGGGAAGGACACGGCGGGGGAGGGCATGGCGGTGGTTTTCCTCTCCGACCTCTTCGGCGGCACCCCGGCCAATCTCGCCCATGCCGAGATGCAGCGCAACGCACCGGCCTGGCTGCTCACGGGCGCCAACCTGCCCATGCTGGTGCGGCTCATGGAGCTGCGTGGCACAGCCCCCGTGGCGGCGGTGGTGGAAGAGGCCGCGGCGGCCGGCCGCCGTTTCATCCGAGTCAAGAGCAACCCCGCCTGAGGCTAAAGGCCCCTCCACGCATGAACGACGCCAAGGAACATACGCGTGACGCCCTGCTGCGCTGGTTGCGCTGGCAGGCGGACATGGGCGCCGACGAGGCCATCGCGCCCATGCCGGCCAACCGCCTGCGCGGCCCGCGGCAAGACGCCCCGGCCCCTGTCTCACGCCATGTGCGGGCCGCCCCTCCACCACGAAGCGCCCCGGCGCCGGACATTGCTTCCCCAGCCGCTGTTACGCGCCCGGCTTCTCCCGCTCCGGCGGCGGACAGGCCTTCGCCACGGGACTGCCATTCGCTGGAGGAGATCCGTACCGCGCTCGATTCCATGCGAGATTTTCCGTTGCGCCGTACCGCGCGGCACACCGTGCACACCGACGGCCATCCACGCGCCCGTGTCATGGTCATCGGCGAGGCACCGGGCCGCGACGAGGATCTCACCGGCAAGCCCTTCGTCGGCCGCGCCGGCCGCCTGCTCGACCTCATGTTGGCTGCCATCGGGCTCGACCGTCACGCCGAGGATCCCGATCGCGCCGTGCTGGTTTCCAACGTGCTGTTCTGGCGCCCTCCCGGCAACCGCCCTCCGACGCAGGCCGAGCTGAGCTTCTGCGCCCCATGGCTCATGCGCACCATCGAGCTCGTCAAGCCGCGTGTTCTCGTTACTCTTGGCGGCCCCGCCACCCAGCGCCTCACCGGCAATCCTTCGGGCATTACCCGCCAGCGTGGCAAGTGGACGCAAATCACCGTGCCGGGGTTGAACGGCCCCGTGCCGCTGCTGCCCATGCTGCACCCGGCCTTCCTGCTGCGCACCCCGGTGCAAAAACGCCTGGCCTGGCGCGACCTGCTGTCGCTGAAACTCTTCCTGGAAGAGCAATCATGATGAGGATCATGGCAAGTTGCGCAAAGACTGACTGGTAATACCGGCTTGCACAAAGGCTGACCGGTAAAACCACCCCGCGCCCCCGCTCAAGCCCTTGTTTTTCATGATTTGGGGGTTGGGTGGGGGCGCGGGGCTTCTGCGTGGTCCTTTATGC